>PWGT01000186.1 GCA_003554535.1 Syntrophomonadaceae bacterium
GGAAACAAAATATATGACTTTTAAGGAATTGGCTGAGTCTATTAATAAAGAAGCTGAAAGAATAGATAAAGAACACAAAAACAAAACTACCCCTACAAAATAAGAGTCAGAGAGTCGAAGGAAGTAGGACTCATTTAGCTCACCACTTAACTAATTTATACATTTCTTTGAATTATACTGCATTAACCTGGGGTGATATGACAATCACCCGGTCAGTATTGTTATTCAACCAACCAGGTTATCATGCTGCAGCCTCCCTACTAAAATGCCGGGGGCTATCCCAATTTTGCGGGCATAATTAATATTTCGTTCTTGGACCCTTCATTTTCCTTTTTGTTTGCCATGGCAATCAATTACCTCCTCATATCTTTCCGGTAGATTTAATCCTTAGATAGTGGCACTGCAACGACTGTTGCTGCTTGGCTGGGTATTACACTATACTAAAACAATAAATTAATATTTTAATGATCTGTGAGTGTCGGATGAGTAGAAGATTTGTCCTACCCTATCAATAGGTGGGCATTAGCAAAGTTCACCTGGAAAGACAGAAAAACCATAAGCAACCAAAGATCTAAAAAGCTGTTTATCCCAGCAGCCTATGCTTAGGCTTTTCTCCTGTAATCGCTGAGCAAGAACGACTGCACTGGCCATATGTATGGCATCAAAACCACGCAAGGCATAGTATTCAACCAGTTCCCCAGCTTTGAATATCACCGTATCGGTAACTTCCATAATAAAAAAAGAATTCCAATCAATATTAAGATAGCCAACTACCTTGCCGTAACTATCTCTGTCAAGCACTCCTTCCCGCAGACAACGGGCAAAAGACGCTCTGGCCTCGGCATAGGCCACTTTGGATGTTGCTACAAAAGAAGCAACCCTTACCTTTTCTCTAACCAGTTCGCTACCCTCTTCTTCTATATACAGTTTTATCAGTGCGCTGGTATCCAGATAACAAATCATCGCCGATCCTCCGCTACCATTTCACCAGCAGTCTTACCACCCTCTTTGCCTGAAACAACGGGAGGATTTAGTCCCGGCTTACCACCCCTCCATGTCGCTTCACCGCCTTTCAGCAACTCCTCTGCTTCTCGTGGCAACTGCTCCTGCTCCACTGGAACCAGTCTACATACGGCGTTGCCCCTTTCGGTTATGATAATGGTTTCTCCTTTTTTAACCCGGCGCAGGTAGCGGCTTAAGCTGTTCTTTAATTCCCTGATACCTACTTTTTCCATGGCATACACATCCTTCTTTCTACTTGTGGCTACATTATAACCAACATATGCCCTCTTTGCAAATTTCTAAAGCATGTTTGGAAGCATAAATATGTTATAAAAAACAATATGGGAAAAGGGGTTCTGTTGTATTGTATTTAAAGAATACGTGTACCTGGCGGCACATCTGAATCTGGAGCAATAAGTTTAACAGAATTATCCTCCAATACGGTTCCAAGAACTAATACTTCTGACTTGTAACCTGCTATCTTTTTGGGGGGGAAGTTTGTAACAGCTATTACCTGCCTTCCTTCTAAATCCTCTTTATTATAATGATCGGTTATTTGAGCACTGGTCTTTTTAATTCCAAAAGGGCCAAAGTCTATGATAAGCTTATAAGCAGGTTTACGAGCTTCTGGAAAGTCGGCAACTTCTTTTACTATACCTACTCTCATTTCTACGCTTTCAAAAGTTTGATAATCTATCAGTTTATTTGTTT
The DNA here is from genome assembly GCA_003554535.1 of Syntrophomonadaceae bacterium. Next base: position 1,714 of record PWGT01000186.1, read on the forward strand.
TAGATAAAACTTTTATCGCCTCCATTATAGAAAAACTTTACACACTTTCTTCATTAACAATATCGCAAAACTTAATTGAATTTTTATCTTAGAATAGTATTCCTAGTTTTTTAAAATAAGCACCCCATACAAGCAATCTACTCCCTAACAAACAACTTGTTACTTGAAAATTAATTTTTCCATGAGAGGTCTTAGCTGTTGCAAGGCTTTACCCCGATGACTTACCCTGTTCTTTAGCTCAGGGTCCATCTGGGCAAAAGTTAACCCAGTAGGCTCATGATAAAATAAGGGATCATATCCAAATCCGCTACTACCACGTTGTTGGGTTAGTATTATCCCCTCACAAGTTTCCTCGATGATATCCTCTCCACCTTCAGGGTATGCTAAAGCCAGCACACAAACAAACCTTGCTTTTCTTTCATACTCTGGAATCCCTTCGAGCTTTTCCATTAACAAGAGATTGTTGTCAGAATCGCTGGCATCTTCCCCGGCAAAGCGGGCTGATTTCACACCGGGAAGGCCATCCAAAGAGTCAATTACCAGCCCGGAGTCATCAGCCAGAGAAATCTCCTGGGTAAAGTTACTAATTGTACGCGCCTTTTTCAAGGCATTTTCCCTGAAGGTGGCACCGTCTTCCTCTACCTCCGGGACATTTTCAAGCTGATTGAGAGTAACAATTTTAAAGGGTAAATCATGGAGAACGTTTTTTATTTCCTTTGCCTTTCCTTCATTGTGAGTCGCCAAAACCAGGTTTTGCATATTAATTCCTCGCTCTCATTACTTTTCAAAATTCAAGTTTTGTTCTATGGCCTCTTCAATCTCTGCCGCATCGGGTCCGAAGCTTTCTTTCTGAGTGGCTATAATTTCTTTAATCCCTTTTTGGGCCAAGGCCAGAAGAGAATCCAACTCCTGACGGCTAAAAGTTTCCCCTTCAGCCGTGCCCTGAATTTCCACAAACTCTTCGCTTCCGGTCATGACTACGTTCAAATCTACGGAAGCAGTATAATCTTCCTGGAAGTTAAGATCAAGCAAGTGCTCTCCTTCAACTATACCTACACTCACCGCTCCCAAAAAATCTTTCACCGGCAAAACCTGAATTGCCTCTTTTCTTTTCAGGCAAAAGAGTGCATCTAGCAGAGCCACGTATGAACCGCTGATAGAAGCAGTGCGTGTGCCTCCATCGGCCTGGATCACATCACAGTCTATATAGATGGTACGCTCCCCCAGTTCCGAGAGACACACTACCGAACGCAACGAACGCCCTATCAACCTCTGAATCTCGTAGGTCCTTCCGGAAGCCCGTCCACGGGTACTTTCCCTCTGCGTTCGAACATCTGTAGACCGAGGCAGCAAGGCATATTCAGCAGTCACCCAGCCCTGCCCGGTTCCTTTTAAAAACCCCGGAACTTCCTCTTCCACAGACGCAGTGCAAATAACCTTTGTATCTCCTGCTGTAACCAGCACCGAACCTTCAGGGTGTTTCAGGAAATTGCGCTGGAAATTCATGGGTCTAATCTGATCTTTTACCTTTTCTTCAGTACTCATTTTTAATCTCCTTTTTTAGATGGTCACATTTTTAAATGGTCACATTTGACATTTTCTTTATCTAAAAGTTATACTAATTATTGTACTAATGAAAAATATTGAGTACAAGTGAATGTAACCTATCCTAATTTCACATTAACAAATTTAAGTAAGCTTCATACGATTATAGCATATTTTACGGCTAAAATTTAACCCATTATCAATGAACAATCAATAGGGAAGCAGGCTGACCTTTATGGATAACAATTCCCCTCAAATTCAAAAAAATAAAATAATGATTGCCTTGAATACTTTAGAAGAAAGGCATATTATTTTAAATTTCCTCAAGGAAAAAGAGTACGAGATAGTGGAAACAGACAACTTAAATGAAGCCCTCCAAATTAGCCAAAATGAAGCCCCTGATTTGATAATAACTACTTCTGGCAAAAATGAATTTGGCAGTGAACTGACCAATGAAATGAAGGCCAATGTATTAACCAGAAATGTGCCTATTTTACATATGACTGGGCCCAGCGAGGTAGATAAAGCTGAAGCCATTTCATCGGGAGCAGATGATCTGATCTCCAGACCTATTAGCAGAACTGAGCTGCTTTTTAGAATAGAAAGATTGGCCAAAGAGAAGACTCTGCTGGATGAATTTAAAGACAGTGTGCCTGATTCCATAAACCCCTTATCGAAGTGGGAAAATGAATCAGATTACCTTGTAAGCGCTAAAAAGCCCGTAGTGCTTATAGTAGATGATAATAAGCTGATTAGAGTTCAGCTAAAAGATTACGTAGAATCACTGGGGCACAGCGTTATAACAGCCCCTAATGGGCAGAAGGCATTCGAAGTGACTCAAAATTATTCCCTGGATTTAATTTTGCTTGATATTCTTCTGCCCGACCTGGGAGGCATTGAACTGCTGGAAATGATCCGGCAGCAAAAGAACTTGCTGCAGTTGCCAGTCATAATTATCTCCAGTCTCTCCAGCTCTGAAAGCAAACTTAAAGCGTTGGAATTAGGTGCCGATGACTATATCACCAAGCCAGTTGACTTCGAAGAATTACAAGTAAAAATGAAAGCTGTATTACAAAAGAAGTTCTATTTCGAGGAAGTTACCCAGAATTATCACCTTGCGGTTAAAAGAGCCATCACCGATAGCCTCACCGAGCTTTATAACCACGGTTACTTTCATGAATTTTTGGAGCGAGAGGTTGAACGGTGTAGAAGGTATCATCACCCCCTTTCACTCATTTTAGCTGATATAGATAATTTCAAAAATTATAACGATATTCATGGCCATCCCCAGGGTGATATTGTACTTAAAACTGTAGCGGACATATTTAAGCAATCCACTCGCAGCACTGACCTTGCTGCAAGATACGGCGGAGAAGAATTTGCCCTGGTATTGCCGGAAACTGAAATGTTTGGGGCCCAAGTAGTAGCTGAAAAAATAAGAGCTACAGTAGAAAAGCAAAAAATCAAGGGCGAGGAACAACAACCCCAGGGTAGAGTAACCATAAGCCTCGGTATCTCCTCTTTGCCAGTGGCTGATAAAGAAACCACAGCTATCATGCTCATAAACAAAGCTGATCAAGCTCTCTATGAAGCCAAGGAAAAAGGCCGGAACAGAGTAATATCTCACCCTCTAGAAAATACTACACCTCTTAATTAATTTAATCCTAATCTGCTTCACGTATATTTCCCCCGATGTTGAGAATTAATAATAGGGAGGAAATTTCACATGTGAAACTTACTCGCTTATTACTTTAGTAAGGAGGCACATGAGCTTGGCAAAAGTCAGCTTCCCCCAATACAGGACATCTATGCTCCGCCGAGAAGTAGCCATCGATCTTGGCACAACCAATACGCTCATTTACTCTCCCCGAAAAGGAATCATTTTACAGGAACCTTCGGTAGTTGCAATCAATAAGCATGATGAAACAGTAGTTGCCGTTGGGAAAAAGGCCCTTTTAATGGTGGGAAAAACTCCTGCTGACATTGAAGCCATTAAACCCTTAAAAAATGGAGTTATCGCTGAATTTAAATACGCCAGGCTAATGCTTCAGCATTTTCTATGGAAAGCAATCAAGCGGGTTCCTTTAATACGATTGCGAGCTGTGATTTCTGTGCCTTATGGAATCACCCAGGTGGAAAGACAGGCTATAATAACTGCCGGAAAGCGAGTAGGAATAAGAGAAATTTTTTTAATTGAAGAGCCTCTTGCCGCTGCTATTGGAACCGGCATTCCCATAGAAGAAAAGAGCAGTAACATAATAATTAATTTGGGAGGAGGAGTTACAGAAGTAGCTGCAGTATCTTTCGGGGGAATAGCTTATGCCCGTTCTCTGCGAGAAGGCGGAAGCAGCCTGGACAAAGCAATCCAGCGATACCTTTACCACCAGCGTAGCATGGAAATAGGCCAGGCCACCGCCGAAGCATTGAAAAAGGAAATAGGTTATGCGTATAAACCACCACCACACATGGGCTTTATCACTAAAGGCATTAACTGGCAAACATTGAAGCCTGACAAAACTCTGGTTACTGCCAGGGAAGTAAACGAAGCAATCTCTCCGGTTTTATATCCATTTGCCCAGGCCATTAAAGATGTATTTGAAAATGTTCATCCCCAGTTTGCCAGTGATATGTTTAAAAGGGGAGTTCTGCTTGTAGGCGGAGGAGCCTTGTTAAAAAATATTGACATGTTCTTTCAAAATGAACTTGATTTACCTATCAAAATAGCCTCCGAACCTCTAACATGCACCATTCGAGGAGCCAGCAAAGCAATGAAATACTTGAAACACTTGAATTACCTCAAACTCTACCGGGCTTGATAATAGAAAATTTATCAGCAACCGACATGATCAAATCGTGAAATAAATAAATTTGGAATGTCTATTCCAGTGACAAGAAATTAATAAGCTTGGGAGCTGAAAAAGGCTGAGACAATTCTGCCTTCTGGGGAAACAGCTTCTCTCCTTCTACCAAAATCTCCACCCCATCTATCTCAGGATGCTCAGTTAAAGTAAGGACAATTTGCCTGATAATATTCTTTTCACCGGTAACCCCGCCGCTATAGTTTAGCAACTCCGAAGAGAAATTAACGGAAATAATATTCTCCCCATTATTATCCTCCTCAAGGGAGTAGTCCAGAAATTGGGTGCGAGAAGGAATATCGGAATACAGCCCCTTGTTACTTCGAGGGCTTTCCAGCAACTCCTCCACAGAAGCTTTTATCAAGTCTTCCTGTGGCTCAATAACTCTGTTAACCGGTACATGAAATATATAACCGTCGGCAAAATAATTAAAATAAACTTTTACTGACGAAGCTTCCCCAAAATCCTCCGTATCAGCTTTTACTTCCATATTAATTTTTAAATCAGGGCCCAGCGGTTGCTCTACAATACTATCTCCGTTGAATTCCTCAATATCAACTCCCTCTACTTTAATGTTAACCTGATCTATGGTTTCGAACTGCTGCAAAGCACCCCAAACACTATTCATTACCAATTTCTCTTTTTCTTGCGGATAGGTAGTAAACGAAGCACTGAAATTGACTGTAGCTATCTGATCTTCTATGCTGATGCCACGAATTATTGTATTCTCCGGTATGGAAGTAGCCAACCCTGCAGCAGATAATTTTTCGTCCAGGGAAGAAGAAGATACCAACTGCTCCAATACAGCCCTGGCTATATCTTCTCTTTCCGGCATGGGACGATAAACAGGAACTAAAAATCTGCCTTCTTTATCTGGATAATAGAATAAGCACACCTGTTTGTCTTCATCATCTATTATGTTGGTATCAAAAATTGTTTGTTTAAGGGAAAGCTCATCCGGCAAATTACTCTCCTCTGCATCGTGGGGCGTTTCATTAAACCATGATCCCCAAACATCGTTTTTAATGTCACATCCCCCGCTCAAACTAAGTACAATTAATGCAATGCAAGAAATAACAATAATATTTAGGACTTTTCCCATAACTTGCCTCTCCCTTCATTCCTTTACTCATGCATCATTATCCATGCAAGCGGACAACCTATCTCTTTTAATACATATGACTACTACTCAGAATAAATTCTAAACCAATGGATAATGGAAGAAAGAAAAAAACAATATGCAGAGAGAAAAGAGAAAGTTAAAAAACTACCTGGTAGGCCTTCACTTTCTTGCCCAGAAGTTTTTTCCCTATTTCCTCAAAGATAGAAGGTTTGCCACTGACAAAAAACCTGTGATTTCCATTTGCCTGATTGAGGGGATTAAGCAAGTTATGAGAAGAAAAATATTCCCTGGTTTCGCGGGCTATTACCTCAGCAGAGCTGATTAATTTCACATCATCACCCATTACTTCCTGAATAAGGGGAGATAAAAGTGGGTAGTGAGTGCAACCCAAAATAAGCGTATCAACGCCCTCTTCCTTTAAGGGAGTTAAATATTCTTCTGCTACCCGGTAAGCCTCCGGAGTATTTACCAAGTCGTTTTCCACGATTAAAACCAGCAGCGGGCAGGCCTTGCTGAAAATCTGGACAGAGCCATCCAGGCGTCGAAGGTTGTTTTCATAAGCCTCACTGGCGATAGTTCCCGTAGTCCCGATTACTCCGATGCGTCCATTGCTGGTTGCTTCCAGGGCAGCTCGCACTCCAGGTTCGATCACTCCTATCACCGGAATATCCAGCTGTTCCTGGTAATGAGATATTCCTGCCGCCGTAGCTGAGTTACAGGCCACTACTACTAGTTTGACTTCCTGGGTTTGCAAGAATTCAATTATTTCCAGGGCGAAACGCCTGACTTCCTCGTGGGGCCGTGGTCCGTAGGGCATCCTTGCTGTGTCACCAAAATACACTATATTTTCCGAAGCCAGCTGGCTGCAAAACTCCTTTACTACTGTTAAGCCACCCACACCGGAATCCAATATGCCTATTGACTTATAAGGTTCTATATTAATATCATTAGCCAATTAAATCATCCCCTGAATTATTTAAACACTTGTATTTTGCGTAATACGCGCTTTAATCGCCATCAGTTTAGCAACTAATCGTTTTTCTGTCAATTTACTCACTAGCTAAGCCATACATATAGGAATACGGCTTTTCTTCAATCCACTATTTATCAGTTTTAGATAACAATCTACTGTAATATTAAATTTTTAAAGACAATATAGAGGGTTTTAATTAATTTCCACGAATAATAAAAGGCACGGGAAAATAGTTGATTTGAAAAGATAAATTGTTGATAATTGTTGATATATAAACCAAAAATTTTTTCATATATAATTCTATGTTATTAATTGCAGCAATAAATATGCTATAA
>PWGT01000077.1 GCA_003554535.1 Syntrophomonadaceae bacterium
ACGGACACAATTAAAGAAATAGCGTAAAAACTAAATTGATCTTTTTTCCATATAAGGGCAAGTAGACAATACATACCCATCAAGAAAGATACCATGCCCACCAAAAAAAAAGCAGTACTAAAATCTCCGGTAATTAAAAATATTAGGAGTAAAATTAAAACAATTCCACCCGCTACTAACCAGGCCCAATCTTTCCAATGGTCATGTTTACGCGGTCTGGCATATTTTGCCCGGGAAGTAGCCCCCCTTTTTTTTCGAGTGAGAAGGGAAGTCTTGCCATGCGAATATGCACCTGAACGTTTCCTTTTATAGCCAGGAGGGATTCCCCTTTTAGGCATTGCCAACCCTCCCTCTGGTGGCCTGTATCCAGGCAAATTAAAAAAGCACTGATAAATGTTCTAATCCTTTTCCAGAATGCCTTCCAAAAATGCCCTTATACTTTCTCCAAGAGCCACCGAGTTATATCCTCCCTCCAGAGTGGCGAAAATTCTATTTCCGCAATTTTGATACGCATAGCCACCTAAAATTTTTCCAATGCGGAAATAATCATCTGTAGATAACATACCACCCCAGTCGCCAAGGTGGCGGTCAAAACCAGCTGAAACTGCCACCAGGTCAACGTTGATGTTTTTTAAATAATCTTTCAAATGGTTAATTGCTTTTTCACTACTACCACCTGGCAGCTCGTAAAAATTGACCGAAGAATTATTTCGAAATATATTTGCAGTTCCATCTCCATAGTGAAGGTCAAAATCTACAATAAGGGCTTTAGAAGTTGGATTATTCTTCACGTATTTCTCAGCTGCAATAGCCACATTGTTGAAAAAGCAAAATCCCCAGCAAGAAGCTGGGCTGGCATGATGCCCCGGAGGCCGACATAAAGCAAAAGCCGGTTCGCCTTCTTCGGCAATGAGGGAAGCCTGGATAGTGGCGCCTGCTGCTAACATGGCAGCTTCATATATAGCCGGGTCGTTTTTTATCCTTTGCAAATGCTCCACACTGTGGACCAACAAAACATCTTCTTCCGCACAAGGGGTAGCATCAATAAAAGGAAAATCTTCACTTAACTGCTTATAAGCAGGATCTAACCTTCCCGGTGATGCAGCAGGGTCATGGGTGTAAGATTCAAAAAAATGATCGTGAAAAACAATTTTCATAGCTTAACCTCCCATCAATATTTTGAGAAATGTTAGTTATGCTTTTGGAAAGTAAGACGGTACAGATCCTGCCGCCGATCTTTTAGTTGGGTTACTGTTCCCGTAGAACGGTGACGCCGCAGAGTTTCCAGATCTACTTCCCCGATTACCACTGTTTCAATATTGGGATTACCTTCTCCCACTATTCCATCCCGTGAAAAGGGAAAATCGGAAGGGGAAAAGATGCCCGATTGCGCATACTGAATTTCTGATTGCAAAATATGGGTAAGGTTACCTACCGTGCCGGCAATTATGGTGTATACCTGGTTTTCAATAGCCCGGGCCTGGGAACAATAGCGAACTCTCAAGTAACCCTGGCGATCATCGGTGCAGAAAGGAACAAATAGCATGTTAGCTCCCCATTCTGTTGCCATTCTGGATAGTTCAGGGAACTGGATATCATAGCATATTAATATGGCTATTTTCCCACAATCGGTATCAAACACCTTCATTTCATTTCCTGATTGCAATCCCCACCATTTTTTCTCACTATTAGTAATATGGAGCTTGTACTGACTCTCTATTGTTCCGTCCCTTCGAAACAGATAAGCAACATTATAAAGTAAATCGTCCTCTTCCACAAAATGAGACCCGCCAATTATATTTACATTATACTTAACTGCAAGCATGGAAAACAGCCTGATGTAATCCTCAGTAAAGGCAGCCAGGCGCCTTACCTGTAAGCTCGGAATCTTATCATCCAAAAATGATAGTAACTGGAGGGTAAAAGTCTCCGGGAATACTATAAAATCAGATTCATATACGGAACTTAAATCCACATAGTACTCACATTGCTCTGCAAATTCCTCAAAAGATTCTATTCTTTTAAGCATATACTGCACCGAGCATATCCGCACCGGAAATGAGCGCAGGTAAAGCCTTTTAGGCTTGGGTTGGGGCAGATAATCAACGTTATTCCACTCTAAAAGCACAGCATTGCGCATGGATGCCTGATCATCATCAAGATAGTTAGGATTTACCCATTTTAAAGTAAACCCGTTCATCAACTGAAAGGTTAGTACCGGATCATAGATCTTATGTTGAATAACCTGCTCTACATATTCGCGGGGCGACATTTGGTCAGCGTAGTTGTGGTAATTGGGAATGCGCCCCCCGATAAGCATACTTTTTAAGTTAAGTTTTTTGACCAGTTCTTTCCGCACTTCGTAAATTCGAGTCCCGATCTGCAAACGGCGGTAATCAGGGTGGACCATGATCGAAATTCCATACAGGTAATTGCCGTCCGGATCGTGGTTGGTAATATAACCATAGTTGGTAATCTCATCGTACGTATGTTTATCTGCATACTCATTAAAATCAATAATTAAACTGGAAGCTGCACCAATTAATTTACCATCATACTCCACACAATGCTGGCCTTCAGGGAAAACTTTTATATGACTTTCCAATTGCTCCCTTTCCCAGGGATCCATGTTGGGAAAACAAACTTTGGATAGCTCCACTAGCTCATCAAGGTCTTCTTCCTTCACATTCCTGATCATAATCTTCTTTTCAATTTTAGAAAGATCAATCTTATCTTGCAAAATACATCCTCCTTACATATTTATCTGAATAATTTATAAGAACTACTCTTCATACGTAACACTTACAACTTATCTCAGTAACTTTCATATGTTATTTTACCTAAGAAATAAAATCACAACAAGAGGGCAAATAAACTAACCTAAAATTATTTCCCGGGCAAGCGCATAGCCTGACAATATACTTATCTCCAAGCAGTAGAATAAAGAAGAAAAAGCTAGAGAAGTAGAAAAATATGCAGAAAACTATTGTCCATACCTAAAAGACTGCATGGTATCAATTTCATCATGCTTGTGCATAAAACCGGTTACATCCCTAAAAACCTTGTCATCAATTACTACAGAATACTTAATATGATTTACTGAACCTGCAAACAGTTTGGGCAAACCAAACCTTCCCAATGCTTTAGGGTACCATCTCTCGGGTATAGGCAATTCCACTCTCCCTGTCTTCTCAATTAACGCCGAAAGTGGAACCGGCTGCGGCCCGGCAACATTGTATATCCCATGTAAGTTCTTTTCCAGAGCTGTAGTTATTGCCTCCACAGCATCTTTTTCATGCATAAATTGGAAAAGAGGCTCAAAACCCAAAACAGTGGGAACAGTGGGGCCTTTCAAAAAGTTGCCCAACGTTCCTCTTCGAGATGGCCCCAAAGTATAAACCAACCTCAGAATACTGGTATTTACATTAGGGTAACGCCATAAAGCTGAGGATGCATAAAGGTCTGCAGTGATCAGATCATTTAATTCCGGGAAAGTTAACCCTCCCAAAGGCGGGTCCAGTTCCGTTCGGTAAAGTGAATAATCAGGGTCCGCGCCATAAACAGTGTGACGACCAACAAATACTGCTTGATTAACCCCATAATTATCACAATACTGAAACAAGATACGAGTACTTTCCAGGTTAATACGATAACGTTCTTCGTACTTCTGTCCGGTTTGAGCTATAGAGGCCATATGAATAACAGCATCAGGCTGCTTAGTTCTAAATAGCTCCTCGGCAGGTTTTTTTCTAATATCGGATTTTATAATTTCAATATTCCGAGGAGCATCTCTCCAAGGCCTCAAATCTATTCCATAAACGGTATGCCCCAACTCTAACAGCCTGTTAGCAACAAGGCGGCCCAATATTGTCGATATTCCTGTAACGACTACTTTCATGAATTAGCCTCCTTTTCCCTATCCTTTAATCCTATATCAATCAGGTCAGCAACTTTATTTTTCACTTCCAAAACCTTGCTCTCAAAATCAGGGCTATTTTCATCTCCTTCAAAATACATAGGTTCACCGTAACGAATTTGACATGATACAGGCATAGGCAAAGGCAATCCATAAGGGGTAAAGGGAAAATATGGAGCACCAAACATTTTTCCCAATTTTTTAGACCGATAAACCGTTTTTATAGCCTCTTCTCCCCCGATAAATGCAAAGGGGATAATTGGAGTATTGGTTCGTAAAGCAAGACGCATAAAGCCAGAAGTAAATTCAACCAGGTTGTATCGATCTTTATAAAGTTTACCTACACCCCTAGTTCCCTCCGGAAAAATCATTAACAACCGCTCTTCATTAAGCAGTTTTTCCGCCTGTTCTCTTAAACCAGTTACCTGCCCCATACGAGCTAAAATAGCCGAAGTTACTGGCATCCTCCCTGCAAATTTATCCACCATTCCAATAGCATATCGAGGCGGGTCGTGATCTAATACCATAGAAATAGCTACCATAGTTCCATCTACCGGCAATCCACCGGAATGATTGCCAACGAGCATAGCACGTCCCTCGGCAGGCACATTTTGAATCCCATAAGTTTTCACCTTAAAATAATGCCGGTAAATCATTTTAGCAATTGGATAAGAATATTTTATATGATTACGGGATATTCCAAATGGATCCGTCCCCAAATCATTAAAAGGGATATCCGATTTTTCCAGCAGCTCATCTGCTTCCTGTACATCATCATACAATCCCACTAGTGCGCGGTTATAAAGCTGCTTGATAATACTGATAACTATCACTCCTTGGAAGTTAGTTTAAAATATTACATCTTTTATAATAATTTTCTAAATATGGTGAATAGTGCTTATATAACTAAAATGCTTAAACTTTAAAATAATTAGTTTTTTTAAGATACAATATCCGAATCCTATTGTCAACCGATCCAAACTTCTCAACCATATTTTCCCCGGGGGCCTCTTGAATTTTTTTGTCCATCTATATATCATTGATCATTAAGAACATGTTTATAGGACATACTCATGAAAAATACTTAAGGGTGATTATATGAGTTTAAATTCTACAAAACCATTATACCTGAAAACAGGAGTTGAAGAAATAGAACAGCGATATGAAAAAGCATTACTGGCGTGGAAAAAATGCAACTTATGCCCTCACAACTGCCAAGTTGACCGTTTAAACGGAGTTAAAGGAAAATGCCAGGCAGATAGCAATGCAAACATAGCAAGTTACGGACCTCATTTTGGAGAGGAAAGGCCGTTAGTTGGCTCAAAAGGCTCGGGAACAATCTTTTTTACTTACTGCAACCTATCATGCGTGTTTTGCCAAAATTGGAGTATCAGCAGAGGAGAGGAAAGAGGTGACCCTGTATCAGACCGGGAACTGGCCCAAACAATGCTTTATCTGCAAAAAATAGGATGCCATAATATTAACATGGTCACCCCAACTCCGCACATCCCCCCTATACTAAAAGCATTATCTGTGGCGGTAAAGCAAGGGTTGGAAATACCTCTGGTTTATAATAGCGGTGGATACGAGAGCCCAGAAACCATAAAATTGCTGGAGGGGATTATTGACATTTATATGCCTGATTGCAAGTATGGAGATTCTGAAACAGCCCTAAAATATTCCGGTGCCAAGGATTATCCTTATTATATGCTTGAATCCCTAAAAGAGATGCAGCAACAAGTTGGAGATTTAAAACTAAACGAAAAGAGTATCGCCTACCGGGGTTTAATGGTAAGACACCTGGTATTACCAAACAATCTGGCAAACACTGAAGAAGTGGTCAATATGCTTTCCAAGGAAGTATCTCCTAATTGTGCTGTTAACGTTATGGATCAATATTATCCTTCCAATCAAGCCCATTACCACCACCCCTTAAATCGCCGTATTACCAGGAACGAATTCCACAATGCCCTGAAACTTGCACGAGAGGCAGGCTTAACAATTATTAACTAGCGCCAAAAAAATTCTTTTACAGGAATTTTTATAAACATTAGTAAATAAAATGTTTATAAGAATATTTATTAGCTTATTGTTCTCTTTTAGCTTCAATATAGGTTATAAAAAATGTTTTTACATTGACAATAATTTGGCGATCAATTATAATTTTTTTAGATACTTTAACTAGTTAAGTAAATCTGTTAAAGGTTTACTTAAAAAAACCTTGAAGGAGGTAAAAATTTATGGCTTTTTCTGACTTGGTAAACCAAATTAAAGGCAAGGTATCCGAAGCAGATCCGTCCAAAATTAAAGGGGTGGAAGCAGTATTTCAATTCGAACTTACTGGCGATGATGGCGGCACATTTTACGCAAACGTAACAGAAGGCAACGCAGAAATCGTAGAAGGCAACCATGACAGCCCTAATGTAACCATTATTATGGATGCTGGTGACTTCGAAAAACTTATGAGCGGAGAGCTCAACGCAACTTCTGCATTTATGGCTGGCAAGCTCAAAGTAAAAGGTGACATGTCCTTGGCTATGAAGCTGCAAGCTCTCATTGGCTAGTTTTTAACAGATACATAGGCATCACCAAAAAGAGCCCTGATTTAAAGGGCTCTTTTGTTATATTATAGCCTTGAAAACAAGATGATTATCTGCTATTATATCTATTGCAAGTAGGATAATAGGTTGTGTCGGGGTGGCGGAATTGGCAGACGCGCACGGTTGAGGGCCGTGTGGGGCAACCCGTGGGGGTTCAAGTCCCCCCCTCGACACCAAAATTGAAAAGCTATATTAATTTTAAAAATCAGGCGCAGGAGTACAAACTGCGCCTGATTTTTTGCCTTAACTTATTAACATATTTCGCATTTAATGAAGAACTGATGAAAGTCATCATTGGAATTCTTTCTTCCTTTTGTTGATTTTTGAAACATTGTTTTTATGATAAAATAGACTAGCTTTATAATTTTATCTGGAGAGTAAAAACCCACTTCTTGCTTCAGAAACAAATAATTTGATATCAATAAGGGAGAGAGCAAAAAATGAATGAACTAATTGAAAACGCTAAAAAACAGGAGGTAACAGCGCTTAATGAGGCAGACTCCAAGAAACTTCTCAAACAATATGGCATTCCCGTAGTAAATGAGAAAGTTGTTAAAACTCAGGAAGAAGCTGAAGCTGAGGCTGATAAAATGGGTTACCCGGTGGTAATGAAAGGACTGGGGTCGCGACTTACTCATAAAACAGAAAAGGGGCTGGTTAAACTAAATCTTCAAACCAGAGAAGAGGTAGCTTCTGCGGCGGAGCATATAATTGAAAAGGCCGGGGATGATCTGGAAGGGCTACTTATTCAGCCCATGGTTCAGGGCAAAAGGGAGTTTGTTGCCGGGCTTTTCCATGATGAACAGTTCGGACCCACCGTTATGTTCGGCTTGGGCGGGATTTTCACTGAAGCTATAGGTGATGTAGTTTTCCGGGTAGCCCCTGTTGATGAAAATGAAGCCCGCAAGATGATCGATGAGCTCCATGCCCAGCAACTACTTGGCGCTTTCCGCGGGGAGGAATCTCCAGATAAAGAATCGCTGATTAAAACTATTACCGGCCTGTCGCAAATAGGAACGGATATTAATGAAATAAGTGAAATAGATATCAATCCTTTGCTGGTAACTGCAGACGGAAGTGTTATCGCTGTTGACGGGCTTGTCGTGCTGGGAGAAAAAGAGTTTTCCGGGGATACATCAGAACCCGTCAATCCTGACGATATCATTAATTTATTCTATCCGAACTCAATTGCTTTCATCGGTGCCTCAGGAGATATAAAAAAATGGGGCCACGTAATGTACTCGGGTGTTGTAGCAGGAGAATATGAAGGCGGAGTATATCTGGTTAATCCCCAGGGCGGGGAGATCTCGGGAAGAAAGGTGTATGAATCAGTATCGGATATACCTGAGTCGGTGGATATGGCGGTTGTTACAATTCCCGCTCAAAAAGTAATTGATCTGATTCCGGAGTTTGGACAGAAAGGAATAAAATATGTGGTGCTCATATCCTCGGGCTTTGGAGAAGTCGGAGAAGATGGCCGGGAGCTTGAAAATGAACTTGTACAAAAGGCTCAGGAAGCGGGAATATTAATAACAGGTCCCAATACCATGGGGATATGCAACCCGCATTTATCCTTTTACTGCACGGGATATCACGTAAGACCTCCCAGTGGAGGAGTAAGCCTTGTATCTCAATCCGGAAATTTAGGCACCCAGATTCTGGCTTTTGCAGCACAGGAGGATATAGGGATTCGCTCTTTTTGCGGATCAGGCAACGAGGCGATGATTAAAATTGAAGATTATCTAGATGGGTTTGAGAATGACAATCTAACGCACACCATTGTTCTTTACATTGAAAGTATAAAGAACGGACGCAGATTTTTTGAGTCAGTAAAGCGTATTAACAAAGAAAAGCCGGTTATCATTTTGAAAGGCGGAAGAACAATCGCCGGCTCGAATGCGGCTGCAAGTCATACAGGAGCAATGGCTTCAGACACAAATGTATTTATGTCAGCCTGCAAACAGGCGGGTGTTGTTCAGGCTAAGAA
>PWGT01000227.1 GCA_003554535.1 Syntrophomonadaceae bacterium
AACAACTCATTTTGGGGAGTTATTGGATAACCAAAATAAAAGTGGCAACCGGCTCTTATAGCGGCCTCTCCAATAGCTTCGTTACCTTTCAGCAGAGTTTTTTCCACAATCTATTCCTCCCATAAATTTCTACTATTAGAGTTTCACAACATAAACTTTAAATATTTTTTATTTGTAAGTCCAGACCATCAAGCCACAATTTTTGCAAGCACTGATAATACAAGGAGGTATGAAAATCAGTATTTTTCAACAAAAAATGGGAACCAATTCGTGCTCTTATTTTTAATTATTACCTTTAAACCATATAAATAACACAAACTAAAAACCAGCCATATAAGGGGGCCATCACAATGATTGTAATTTATATAATGACTTTTACTGCAACTTAAACTGCCAACTGTGCTTAATTAAGTACATGATTAAATGGCAACCAATTTTTTAACACCAATGTAGCGCGACCACTAATAAGCTCTGCACGACCCCCCCCTGGGCTGGTAAACTCTATTACAAATAAGCAGTTTTCATATAAAGCACACTGCCTGGTATTTACAGGTTATACTATAGCTCCGGGAACTTAAACGGAGAATTGAGCTCATATGCATATCCGACTTTAAAAACTGTAGACTCATCAAAATTACTACCCATAATTTGCATACCAACTGGAAGCCCCTGACTGAATCCACAGGGGACACTCAATCCAGGTCCGGAGGTAAGGTTTGCAAGGCGGGTATGCCTGACACACATTTCCCTGGCAGGTTCTTTTTTCCCCCTGGCAGTTATTTCCATCAAGCCTATATCATATGCGGTTACAGGTAAGGTAGGAGTAACGATAACATCCATCACTTCAAGAGTTTTTTCCCAGGATTGTTTTATCCTCTCTTTTTCTTTCAAGGCGTCGATATATTCAACAGCACTTATTTGACTCCCCTTTTCCAACCTGTCCCTGACATCTGGACTTATATCCCCGGGTGCTTTTTTCAAGTTATCCTTATGAGTAAAAGCAGCCTCAGAAAATAGCACTGTCGTGGTCACTCGGGGAACATCATCTAACCCTTTAATCTCGACCTCCTCAACATGCGCACCAAGATCTTCGAGAACCTTGATTTCTTTTCGCACAATCGCTTCAACTTCTTCGTCAACTTTTTCAAAAAAGAAATTACTGGGCACACCAACCTTAATGCCCTTCAAAGGTTTATCGCCCATATTCTTGAGACCTTCCGCATAAGAAGGAACATCAACCCTTACACTGAAAGGATCTTTTTCATCATAACCAGCCATTATTTCCAAGGTAAGAGCAGCATCCATAACACTGCGTGTTAAAGGACCGGGATGATCAAAAGTAAAGCTTAAAGGCATAACACCGTATAAACTAACCAAACCGTATGTTGGTTTCATGCCAACTACACCACTATAACCAGCCGGTATACGGATTGAGCCGCCAGTATCGGAACCGGTTCCCATATAGGACATCCCGGTAGCTACCGCAACTGCTGAACCACCACTGGATCCACCTGAGATTTTTGAAGGATTCCAGGGGTTCCGGGTGGGACCATAATAAGAGTTCTCAGTAGTGGGACCAAAAGCCACTTCATGAGTATTACTTTTACCAATAATTATAGCGCCTGCTTCCTTTAAACGCTCCGTTGCTGTTCCATCATAATCAGGAATAAAGTCCTCATAAAGTTTTGAGCCTGCTGTGGTTTTGACCCCTTTAGTAAAAAACAGATCTTTTAGTGCTATCGGTATACCATGCAAAGCACTTCGTTTTTTACCTTTTTTAATCTCATCTTCCATTTTTTTTGCTTCTTTTTTTGCATCTTCTTCCAAGATGGTGATAAATGGATTTAACTTTTCCTGTCCCTTGTGTATATTTTCTAATGCCGCATCTACCAACTCAACCGGAGAAACTGTTTTTTCTTCAAGTAATGCAGATGTTTCTTTGATGGTCATCATCGCCAAATCCTTACTCATAGCTCATCCTCCTCACATTTTATTAAAAAATGAAGCTGATACTATACCTTCACTGCCAGCTCAAAGCCTTCTTTGATCGCTTCATACATACTGCGAGGGCTGACACAGTCACCAATGCTGTATATTTCCATATTTTTTGAATCAATCGTTTTTAAAACTTCCAATTCTGGCTCCATTTCCCTGGCCATTACAACCGTATCACAATTGATAAACTCTTTTTCTTGGTTCATCTTCTCCCATTGAACCATCACACCATCACCTGTAATTCTAAGCACTTCGACTTCCACAAGTATTCTCACTGAGTAGGCTGCCAGCCTTAATGTATGCATTTTTCTGCTGGTTAGTGATGATTCCGGTGAAATACCTACACTTCTTTTTACCATTGTAACTATGTGACCTTCTTCAGCAAGGAATTCTGACACAGAAGCTCCTATTAAGCCTCCACCAATTACAACTACTTTTTTGCCGGACTTTTCTTTGCCTGATAATATATCTACGGCTTTTTTTACATGAGGCAAGCCGCTTCCAACAATTGTATCTTTGCCGGGTTCTGCCCCTGTAGCTACGATTAATATATCAGGTTGAAGTGCATCAACTTCTGCCCCTGTCAAGGTCTTGCCAAAATTTAATTCTACAGAAAGATTATTAAGATCATGCTGCAATTTTTCGACTGGAAGCATTAACTCAGAGCTCTTGGGGACATTTTTTGCAGATAATACTTGCCCGCCTAACTGGTTTTCCTTTTCAAACAGAATCACTTCATGCCCACGCTTACAAGCCCATTTGGCAAAGGACATACCGGCCAGGCCTCCACCTGCTACAACAACTTTTTTTCGAGGTTCTGCCCTTGGGATATCCTCAAGTTTGTAACTTCTTCCCGCCAATGGGTTAACAGTGCAAGATATTTTTGCTGAAGCAAAGATCTGTTCTACACAATTGTTACAGCCAATACACTGGTTTACTTCATCATCTTGTTTTTCGATATATTTCTTAAACCAATCAGGGTCTGCTATAAATGATCTGCCAATACTAATCAGATCGGCGTCACCATTTTCCACTATACTTTCAGCCATTGCAGCATTTTTTATTCTGCCCGCTATTCCTACAGGAACATTGATTACATCTTTAAACCCCTTAATGTAAGGGACCAGGCACCCTTCCTGGAACCAGCGGGGTTGAAATTGATATTCAAAAGCTTCGGTTACCCCCGCACTGAAATCAATCCAGTCAGCCCCGGTTTTTTCGAGCCTTTGAGCTACCTCTTTGGCATAATTTTCTTTATATCCCCAGGGCCAACCTTCCACCACATTCATTCGAACAGAAACAGGATAATCCGCAGGGGTGACTTGCCTTATAGACTCAATAATTTTTCGCACTATCCTGGTTCTTCCTTCAATATCACCCCCGTATTCATCATCTCTCTGGTTGGTAACCGGGGATAAAAATGAACTCAATAAATACCCGTGAGCAGCATGTACACAAACACCATCATATCTTGCCCTGTATGCTCTTTGAGCAGCTAAAACAAATTCTTCAATCAGCCTTTCGATATCGCTTTTTTGAAGCACCCTGGTTACAACACCAACCCAGGGGATATCACCGCGAAGCAAATACTGAATGACTGAAGGGCCAACGGGATACTCTCCAATACCCTCCGGTGGAGCTGTTTTACCACCATGATGTAATTGAGCAAATATGTGGGCATTTTCTTTATGGACAGCATCAACTATTCTTTGATTATCACCGATCCGGCTATCGTCATGTAAGCTCAATCGCATTGGACCACGGCGACCTTGTTTGCTTACATATATTGCTTCCGGTATTATTAAACCCGCTCCTCCCCTGGCCCTGGCAGCATACCATTCAATTCCAGCTTCCGTAGGATGGCCAAAATCATCGGCCAGGTGAGTCGCCATCGGCGCAAAAACAATCCTGTTTTTTAAAGTAACTGATCCAACCTTAACTGGGGTAAGTAAGTTTTTGTATTCCAATTACATATCATCTCCCAGGATGCACTTATGGCTTATTAACATTGTAAAAGCATTAACTCTTTTGTATTTTTGAGTTCAAATTGATCCCGTCACAGCCTAACTAAGCACCATTATTGAAACAAGTCAGGAACAAACATCACTGTTTGCGGAATGTAAGTAACAATGCCAAGGATGATTAAAAGAGCTAATAAGAGAGGAAGCAAATCTCTCATCATTTCTCGTAATGATATCCCTGCTATTCCACTTGTTACAAACAAGCAAACTCCCAGGGGCGGGGTGCACATACCTATAGTCAGGTTTACTGCAATAACTACCCCAAAGTGGATGGGATCTACACCCATTTCCAACACAAGCGGTAAAAACAACGGCGCGAAAATCACCAGGGCGCTAACCGTATCAATAAAAGTACCGGCTATCAGCAAGATTATGTTCATAAGCAGTAATAAAACCACCCTGCTGTCCGTAACATCAGCCAATGTTGCAGCAAGCTGCTGAGGAATTTGATTGATCGTCAAAAACCAGGTAAACAAATTGGCGAAGCCCACAACCAGGAGTACTACCCCGTTGGTTTTTGCAGAATCAATTAAACAATTAAATATTTTTTGCGGGGTTAATTCCCTGTACACTAAAGCACCAATGAGCAAAGCATAAAATACAGCAACTGTTCCCGACTCTGTCGGCGTAAAGTAACCGGTAATAATCCCGCCAATAATGATTATGGGGGTTAACAGGGCCAGTATTGCGTCTTTGCCATATATCAAAACTTCTTTAAAAGGAGCCCTGGTGTCCCTGCCCCTATAGTCTCTCTTACGGCCGATGTAATAACTAAAAACCATTAATGACAGGCCCATCAATATTCCCGGCACAAAACCACCAAGGAACAAGCTGGCAACACTTACATTAGCTACAACACCATAAAGTAAAAGCGGTATACTTGGGGGAATAATGGGGCCGATAGAACCGGCGGTGGCCAGCAGCGGCGCAGCAAACTCCCTGTGATAGCCTTCATCCACCATCAAGGGGATCATCAGTCCACCGATAGCAGCAGCCGCGGCAATTGCAGAACCTGTAATGGCCGCAAAAAACATACTGGCCAAAATACTGACCATCGCTAACCCGCTCGGAAAGTGCCCAATCAAAGCATTTGAAAAAGCAACCAGCCTTTTAGACATACCGCCCTGAAACATCAGGTTGCCTGCAAAGATAAAAAGCGGAATCGCAATCAAGGGAAAAGAATCAATCCCTCCAAACAGCCGCTGTATGGCAACATCCAGGGGGTAATGTGTGAAATAAATCCCGCTTAAAGTAACTATACCCAGTGAAAAAGCAATCGGTATACCGAGAAGAAAAGCAAAAAATAAGATAAATATAATAGAAGCTCCGATAGTAAACACCTCCTATTGAGAACCTGTATTGAAAACACCTTTTATTTGTTCAATAATTTGTGGAATCAAGTAAAATATCATCAACAATGCACTAACCGGTATGGCAGCATACAAAATCCCCATCGGCATTCTTATATAAGGCATTGTGTATAGGGCTCCAATGGCTACCTGGTATCCCTGGTAAACCAGGAAAAGCAAAAACAATGCTATAACAATATTGGTAATTATCGCCAGGATGTCTCTTGCCTTGTCGGGTAAGATGTTGGGAATAAAATCGATGTTTAAATGCGCTCTTTCCCGTACTCCAACAGCTGCCCCCAGCATAACGAGATAAACGAATGATAGCCTGATTATGTCGGTTGCCCAGGGGATATTGATCCTGAATAAAAACCTGTTTATCACCATTAAAAATGTGACCACAAAGACTCCGGCCAATGCTATCCCGACGAAACTATCAAGAAACCTGTTAACATATAAAGATATTTTGTTCAATACTTTTCACCTCCACGCACTTCATGGTAAAACAAATTCTAATGTTACCAACATTTCATGAACTAAAAACAAATATTAACAAGAAAGTGTTTAAATTGACAAATAAAATACCAGTATAAAAAACTCCAAACAATAATAGAGGCATAATATTTGTTAAGCTTTGTTATATAGGTAAAAACATTAACAAATTCTCGAAAATCAATAATACTTATAAACATGCGACCGCATTCTAATCAAAGCTACACTAAAAGGGTTTAAGCTACCCTTATAATGTAAGGGTAGCTTAAACCAGGAATAAAGCTATTTTAGCGGCCTTCAAGCACCATGTCGACCAGGTACGAAGGCACCTCATCTTCTACCTCATCAAGATCAGGAATGTGGGCTGTTGCCTCCATAAAACCGCTTCTATCCGGCTCGGAAATAACCATTCCCTGCTCTTCAAGGTATTCAATGTTTTCTTCATCTCTTTGCTGGACCCATTCTCTCTGGTAAACGACTGCTTCATCGGCAGCTTCCTGGATAATTTGCTGCTGCTGCTCCGACAAGCCATTCCAGAAGTCAAGGTTCATAAGAATACTACCAGGTGCATATGTATGCTCGGTTAGTGACAGGTAGTCCTGAACTTCATAAAACCGCATTGACCGGATTGTGTTCAATGGGTTTTCCTGACCGTCTACAACACCCTGCTGCAATGCGGAGTACAATTCGTCAAAAGCAATTGGCTCAGCAGTAGCATCGAGTGCATCAAGCATGAGGAACCACAACGGAGCTTCCTGGACCCTGATTGTTAATCCTTCCATGTCGTCAACTGTTTCTATTGCTCGAACATTATTGGTCATGTGCCTGAAGCCAAGCTCAATATAACCTAAATGCTTAAGCCCTTCTTCAGCCTTGTATTCAGCCAGGGCTTCACCCAGCTCTCCATCAAGATTTTCATATACGTGGTCCCTGTCTGCAAACAGGAAAGGCAGAGTGAAAACCTGTGTCTCGGGTACCCAGGCTGGAAGAGCGCCGTCAGTAGTAAAGGATCCCATTTCTACTGAAGCGCCTGCTACCGCTTCAATCATTTCTCTTTCCCCACCAAGCTGACCGTCGGGATAAACAACTACTTCCATGTTGCCACCGCTCTTTTCCTCTACCAGTTCCTCAAATTTTCTTGCTGCTATAGTATACTGGTGATCTTCCGGTCCGCTGGTAGCCCAACCAATAGCCAATTCTTCAACTTCATCAACTTCTTCATCAGGATCGTCTACAGGTTCTTCTACTGCTTCTTCAGGTTCACAACCAAAACTGAAGATTAGCAGGAAAGCAAACAGCACGCTAAGAAGCAAAAATGTTTTTTTCATAATTTTACCCTCCTCGAAATTTTAAAACTTTAAGACATACAAAACCAAATTGATTTTACTTTCCAGCTTTGACACTCACCTCCTTTATTTATAATACTTAAGCAGCTCTATGTCATACTCATCAGTTATTTTCCTTCCTAAAACATTATCAGCCAGTTCATATTTAAAATTCTGGCCGAATGCCAGGCCACCTATGGCCGGAATCGTTCCTGAATATATAATTGAACCGTTTAGATCACCGTACTTATCCTTTACTTCTTTAATAATATCTTCAACCCGAAGAATAGTATTTACTTTACCATCTTGATACAGTCTTTCCTCTCCATCAACTGTAGTCCAGGCTCTTAGCTCTAACTCATCCCAGTGATCTTTCACATCTTCATACTTCCAAATGGTATCTGCAATTGGCTTAGGACATGCCTGCTTACATTTTAGAATGCTTACTGTTTCCAGAGCTCTATCGGTGTGATCACTGCACAGCCCTATATAAATCTCATCGTCCTGGACCATAATAGCAAACTCAGCCTCACCACTGGTCTCCTTTTCCACCACCTGAATTTTGTCAGATTTAGTTACCATGGTATGTGCTCCGGGGAATATTACTGGAACCCTTTCAAATTCTTCTGTAACGCCTATCTCTTTAAGCTCTTCTACGTGCTCTAATACTTTTTCCTTGTCCCTTCCGGAAAAACCGATGATGTACAAATACTGAAGGTCAAATACTAACTCTTCTGTTCTTTCTTTTGTCTGCAGGTTAAAATTCGTTTTGATTCCCATTACTTTTCTTCACCAACCTTTTTTTATAATTTGTGTGAAATTGCTATTTCACAGCATGACACGCTATTCTGTCGTAGTGCTTACATATTTAAACCAAAACCTATACGAATATTATTTAAGGTCTTATGTCAGCCTTAACTGGATTAGCAAATATTCAAGCCTGCCGCCTACCTTAGCAGTATAATGAATTAATAATCATTGTGTATTCTGACTCACAAATTCATTCAATTTAAATAATGTTAGGACTGAAAAGAATTGGAACTCTGCGGAGTAATTTTATACTATAATACGCCATATTGTTTCTATCTTCCAACAAGACACTGAACGCATAAATACAAGCTCTGGTGATCACTTCAATATCAATAAATTAATCTGAGTATTACTATTTACTTCACTTAAATTATATAGTAATATTGAGTCACAGTAAAATGAATAATTTGCATATTAATAATCTCGTTATTAAATATTTATAAGGGACGGTTAGCTATGT
>PWGT01000155.1 GCA_003554535.1 Syntrophomonadaceae bacterium
AATGCTTGGCCATGCGACATAAAGTGAGCAGAAGCCATAGCCGGTGAAGCTGAGGGCTGGAGCCGGGGTGGCTTACAGGATGTAAGCCACCGAGACCCTGAGACACGATTGTCGAATGTCGAGGGAACCCCGGCTCCACCGAAAGCTGAACCGTGTCTATGGCCTGCGATACGATTAGGAGCATAGCCAAGCATCCCGACCTGCGCCTTTTCAGGAACATTTCCAAAGCATCCCGCCCTGCGCCTCTACAGGAGTGTTGCAAGTGTTGCAAGGATGCGCCTTCTGCACTTTCTGCCCAGTTGTGCTTTCTGCGTCATTGCCCATAATGCGCATCCCTAAGCTCAAATTAAAATAAGAGGGCACACCTAGTGCACACTTGCGATTTCTGCGCCTTTGAGAATTATGCTTATTCTGCCCGTTTACGCTTTACACACCTTTTATACTCGGTTCACAAAAATTTAGACTAGGAACCAAATTAATAAAGCAGTTAGAGAAAAAGTGGGACAAGGGACCTGTCCCCGCGTCCCACCCTGGGGAGAAGGCTGTTACAGGATGAGTTGGAGGCAGATGAGCATTATTAATGCGGGGATGCCCATCACGCCTACTAACATGGCAGTAAACAGGTTAAGGCCGACAGAGAATCCCCAAATAGAAGCAACGAAATTGAAGAGAAGGAGGACCACTACCCCTCCGGCAGTTTGAAAGAGCAATTTGAAAAGGCAACGAAGTGGGTAATACAAAACTCTAAACAAAATTAATAAAACTACAATGCTCAGAGCAATAGCAAGTAAAAGGTTTAAATCTATGTTTAAATCCATATTGGTTCTCCTCCTTCTACTTGTTCAGTGAGCTAAAGCCCTCTAAAACCTTATAAAACTTAGCCTGCTTGTATAAATAAACGTATTTCTTCTCTGCAGCCTGGATTGAATAAATAGCATGGTCAATCAAATCAGGGTCTTCAACATAATCCAGAAGATGACGGGCTTCTTCCCACTCCTTCTTTGCTTCTTCAATTACAAACACCATCTCCTCTTTATTTTTTTGTTCCTCTTTATCCTCCACCACAAAGAGCTTGTTCAATTTTTGAGTTATATTTTTAATGGTTGCCATAAGTTTCCCCCCTTCATTAATGTATGAAGCAGGAGTAAAAATAATGATTATTTAATAAAAACAAATAATTATAATGAAAAACAAATTGGCAAGATAAATAATGAGGATGTTTGGGAATAAAAGAAAAAAGATAAAGTTGGAACAATTAATTGTTTTTTTAGGCCATATTCTTTTTAGGCCATATTCATTAACTTATTCCCACTCTACCACTTCGTTTAAAGGCCTGCGGGAGCGAGAAATAGGTTCTTCTGCAGGGTAGCCCAAGGGAATAAGGGCTACGGGGCGTAAATATGAAGGTAAGCCGAAGTAATTAACAACCTTTTCCTCATCAAAAGCTCCTATCCAACATGAAGCAATTCCCTGCTCAGCAGCGGCAAGAAGCATGTTCTGGATTGCTGCCGCAGTATCTTGCAAAGCATACAGGTTTACTCCCCTCTTGCCATAGCCACGGGCAGCCCGGTCCAGGTCGGCCATAACCACTATGATTACCGGCGCCGGCACCATCCAGCTTTGATTTAAAGCAGCCCCAGCCAGTTGCTGTTTGGTTGCTTTCGATCTTACAACCTTAAATTTCCAGGGTTGCACATTTCCAGCTGTAGGAGCATGAATTGCCGTCTCCAAAAGTTCGGCAATTATTTCCTCAGATATATCATCAGACTTGAATTTACGCACACTTTTACGCCGCTTACGGGCCAGTTCTTTAAAATCCAAACCGGACCCTCCTTGCATTTATTTATTTCACAATTTTACTTAATCAGATCATGAACGGATATCTTGAACAGAATCTTGAACGGAACTTTAACATATCTTTAACAAAGCCTATAACTCCATTCTTCCTTCCAGAGCTCTTCCCAGGGTTAGCTCATCAGCATACTCCAGGTCACCACCTACTGGAAGGCCAAAAGCTATTCTTGTCACCCTCACTCCCAGTGGTTTGATCAAGTTAGAAAGATAAGCAGCAGTTGCGTCTCCTTCCACATTGGGGTTGGTGGCAATAACCATTTCCTTGATACCATTTTTCTCTATACGCTCTTTTAACTTAGGAAGCCTCAGCTCTTCCGGGCCAATTCCATCAACAGGGGAAAGGGCTCCATGCAATACATGATACTGACCCCGGTATTGATTCGTATTTTCCATCACCAGAACATCCCGGGGATACTGAACCACACAAATAACACTCTTATCACGGCGCTCATCAGAGCATATAGGACAGGGATCCTCCTCCGTAAAACTGGCACATATAGAACAATAACTAATTTTCTTCCTGGCATTCACCATAACCCTTGCTATGCGTTCCACTTCTTCCGCAGGCTGGCCCAGCAAATAAAATGAAAGTCGCTGTGCGGTTTTGGTTCCTATACCCGGAAAACTACAGAACACATCTATCAAATCCTGCAGCGAGGATGGGTAGCTCAAAAAAAATTCCTCCTGTTTTCATTACTGTGCTATTCCTAATTACATATTATTTCTTAACCACATAAAAATTACTTATTCTTCGCCACATACTAATATTGACTACATTAATCCGGGAGGCAAGTTCATGCCACCGGTAATTTTTTTCATTTCTTCTGCGGTCATTTCATCTACTTTTTCCATAACTTCGTTCACCGCAGCCACGATCATATCTTCCAGCATTTCAGTATCCTCGGGATCCACTACTTCCGGAGAAACCGATACAGATACCAGTTGTTTCTTGCCGTTGGCTACTGCTTTCACTGCTCCACCACCGCTGGTAGCTTCCAGTTCCCTCTCACCCAGTTCTTCCTGAAGTTTCGCAACCTCATTCTGCACTTTCTGCAACTGCTTCATCATTTTACCCATACCCATAAGAACAACCTCCCTTTAAATTTTGTGGAGTGACAGACAGTATCTAAACAATCAACCACTAATTATATTATCTGCCTTAATTTTCGCTTTCAATTACTTTGCTTCCTTCAAAAAGACGCAAAGCTTCTTTTATGATGTAATCCTTCTCCGGAGAAACTTTTGGTGGCGAGGAAGATGAACTAATGCCCGGCGCCGAAGACGCTTGCTGGTTGTTATTTCGACCCGGCTCCTCTCCTCTTTCCGGCGACGAAGATGACAATTCTTCTTCCGCCTTAGCCTGATCTTCCTCCGGATAAGCTTCTTGCTCCTGAACTTCAACCTCTGAAATATTTTCTTCCTCTTGTTCAGATGCTATTCCACCATCTTCTGCCCCTTTATCGGGCTCTCCGGTAAAAGCATCAGATATATCCGGTATTTCCAGGGTTACCGCGGAATCTGATTCTTCCCCCGCCGACCCCTCTGTCGCTTCAGAAATTTCTTCCTCATCAGTATCATCAGTAGATTCCCCAGAATCAGCAGGAGATCCCCCGGAAAGTTCTTCTGCGCTGTCGTTTGAGGGAAACTCTAATGGCTCAGCCCCTTGGGAAATTTCTGGAGAATCCGGAGCATCTTCTTGAAGTTTTTCTGCAGATCCCCCCTGAGAATTTTTAGGAAAGGGCTCTTGCTCAATTACTTCGTCATTCTCTTTCCTGGATTGAATTTGGACTTTAAGAGCCTTACCAGTCACCTTGCTAACAACCTCTTCCAGGGAAAGGCGCTGATCGGAACCTTTAACTTTATTCTTGACAAATTGATACATCTGCTCCGAACACGATAATTTAAGAGCCTTATCATCCATGCTCTCCGGCTTCAGAGTCTCGCTCAACAAGGCATGCATACTCTTATCTTTTTGGTACTGTTTTAAAACACTTTCCCAAATCTCTTCTACACTGCCTTGATCGCCTTGCTGCCCTTGAACCTGCTGCCCCTGGACCTGCTGCCCGCCGCCTTGTTCACTTGGGTCCACCCCATAACCATTACCTGCCAGCCCAAAACTCTGAGAGGAAGACTCCTGTTGGGAATTCGAAGCAGGCGCAGACTCAGGTGCAGGCTCAGGCTTAGGTTTAGACTCAGGTTTAGACTCAGGTGTAGGCTCATGTTTAGGTTCATGTGTAGGCTCATGTTTAGGCTCAGTCTCAGATGCAGGTGCAGACTCCTTTTTACCCGGCTCCTTACCTACTGCTTCTCCCTTTACCTCTCTCACGGCCTGGCCTCTTTCCAACCTCTCCAGGCGCTCGTTCAACGAATCAAATGAAAACCCGGATATATTCTGCACCGCCCTGAGCATATTTAAAAAAGCCATTTCCAAAATAAAATTAGCATGTTCGGCATAGCGGATTTCGCCCATGGACTGATGTAATAAATTTATGATTTCCAGGATAGATTCGCGGCTAAAATTGTTGCTGTAATCTTGCAAATAAGAAGCATATCTCTCATCTGTAGCCATTTCCATACCGGCAGACTGCACCACCAGCATCTGCTTGAAAAAAGAAATCATCTCTTTGAAAAATAAAAACAAATCTTTGCCGCCAAATGTTATCTCCCGCACTACGTTTAAGCCTGCCACCACATCTTTTTGCACCAACGCCTCCACAAGGCGGCCCAGGGTCTCCTCTTTTGCTAATCCGGAAAGGGCATAAACATTTTCAGCAGTAATTTTGTTATCTCCAAAAGCGTATATCTGCTCCATCAACCCCAACGCATCTCGCAAAGCTCCTTCACACAACTGGGCAATGAGATAGAGAGCCTCATCTTCATATTCCCAACCTTCTCTGGTTGCTACTTCTTCAATTCTTTCTTTGATCTCCTCGGCAGTCAAAAGGCGAAAATCCAGACGTTGACAGCGAGATATAATTGTTGGAGGCAACTTGGAAGGCTCGGTGGTTGCCAAAATGAAAATAACCCCTGGTGGTGGCTCCTCCAGGGTCTTGAGCAAAGCATTAAAAGCTTCATTAGTAAGCATGTGAACTTCATCTATAATATAGACATTTTGTCTGCCCTCTGTGGCAGCGTACCTTGTTTTTTCCCTCAATTCACGAATTTCATCAATGCCCCGGTTGGAAGCAGCATCAAGTTCCAAAACATCCATGGAAGCACCACTTAAAATGTGCTGGCAAGAACTACACTCTCCACACGGTTCAGCATTGTTTGGATTGCTGCAGTTAACCGCCCTGGCCAAAATTTTTGCCGCTGTAGTCTTTCCAGTTCCGCGAGGGCCACAAAAAAGATAAGCATGAGAAACATTATCACGAATGAGGGCATTCTGCAGGATAGTAGTAACATGTGTTTGCCCCACTACATCGCGAAAACTTAAGGGTCTCCACCTTCGATACAAACTCTGGTAAGACAAACTCCCGCATCCTCCTATTTATTTACCAAAAAGCTTCTGGGCAAGCTTTTAAAAACCTGGTAAGGATATATAGAACAAATATACTGAAATATACTGCCATTAGCTTAATCTGCTGCAACTTACAAGAAGTAGATGTAGTAAAAAAAATAATAATAAATTTAGGCCGTGCACCTACCCTTGACCTTAGCCCCCAGGCGTTATCCAGGCAGTTAGCTCCGGTCCGGCAACCCCGTGGCACCCGCAAGGACTCACTTACCGCTGCTTCCTCCCGGACCTGACGGGGTTCATGAGCTTGCGCCGCACGGGACCAAACCTTCGTCGCCACTTACCTGAAGCAGACCCTGAAAGCTAAGAGGCCGCAGGCAGGGATTCAACCCCGCTTTAGCGGATTGCGGGTACAGGACACCGCTACCTTCCCGTCTAGCACGGCCTAAAAATAAAATGGCGGAGAGAGAGGGATTCGAACCCTCGAGACGAGGTTTTGCCCCGCCTACTCGCTTTCCAGGCGAGCGCCTTCATCCACTCGGCCATCTCTCCACGCATTCGTTCGGCTTCATTGATTTTTCGAGTTTGCCTCTTTTATCCCTTTGGCATAAAACAGTATAACATTTACCATGCTTATATTCAACAATATAGAGTTTTCTTTTACATAGAGTTTTCTTTATAATTTAAACTTCAATAAACTCCCCCCATCCCCCCCACAGAACTCATTACCTCAAAGAACCCCCTACCTCAGAACCCACTTATTCAGCCAACTCCTAACACTGTCTCCCTCTTATTTCCTCGGTGGCGCAGGCCCGTAATACTGGTAATAATAAACGCGGATATTGCCGTTGTATAGTTTTCTTTTTTTACTGGCCTTCCGCCCGAATAACCGCTCAAATCCCGTATGGGAAGTAAGGATATAAAAGGACCAGGTATCAAGATTTTTTATAACTTTTCCCATCTGGTGGTAAAGTTTTTCCCCTTCCGGCATTTCCCCCTGCCTTTCTGCATAAGGAGGATTGCAAATAATTTTGCCATATTTTTTCCGCGAACTTATTTCGGCTACCGCAGATTTCTGGAAATGGATATCTTCCTCTACTCCGGCACTGGCAGCATTTTTACGGGCACCCTTTAATACTCGTTCGTCCACATCCAGGCCCTGAATATAGAGAGGCTGCTCTAAGTCCATAAGTTCGCGGGCCTCTTTCCGAGCTTTTTCCCAGTAGGAAGAAGGAACCTGGGGCCATCTTTCGGCAGCAAAACTTCGATTTAACCCCGGAGCAATATTTCGCCCCATCAAAGACGCCTCTATGGGGATAGTTCCTGAACCACAAAAAGGATCTACAAGAGGAATGGGCGCATCCCAGCGGGCCAAGCGGATCATAGCCGCAGCCAGGTTTTCTCGCAAAGGGGAAGACCCCGTATGTTCCCGGTATCCCCGCTTGTGTAACCCTGCACCACTGGTATCGATGGTGAGAGTAACCACATCCTTGAGCAGAGACACCTCCACCCTATATAGAGGCCCCCTTTCGGGAAACCATTCCTGCTTATACTTCTTTTTCAAACTCTCAACCAGTGCTTTTTTAACAATAGCCTGGCAATCGGAAACGCTAAACAAGGTTGACTTTACAGATTTACCTTCCACCGGAAATTCCGCCTCCCGGGGAATTATCTCCGCCCAGGGGAGATCACGGGTTTGCTCAAAAAGTTCTTCAAACGTGGTAGCCTTAAACTCCCCCACTTTGATTCGGATTCGGTCTGCAGTCCGCAACCACAAATTGCTCTGGCAAATAGCTCTCTCATCGCCCTTAAAATTAACTTTCCCATTCTCAACCTGAACATCCTGGTAGCCGAGGTCCTTTATTTCTTGAGCCAAAATGGCTTCCAGTCCAAAAGTTGCCGTGGCTATTAAATCCCATGTGGCCACTATCCAATTCCTTCCTTCCTGCGTTTACTCGTTTACTTATTAATTGGTATATTATCATATTTTACCCCGCTTTTTAACTTTACTCCTTAAAAATATAGATAAAATATAATATGTTTTCAAAAAATAAAAGGGTTCATCTCAAATAAATGGAATAATTATAGTATAGGGTGTTTTAAGGAGGTTAAAATTTAAACTAATGTGGAGAGGTGCAAGTCATGGGCAATAACAATGCGCAGCAAAGATTCCCGGATTTAGCCGGACAAAAAATTATGGGGTGTTTTCCCCTCTACCCACCTTCCGAGCTTTTTCACGCGCTGGGGCTAACCCCCGTTACTCTGTGGAATTTGCAGGGAAAAACTCCCAACCTGGAAAAAGCCGATAGCCACATCCAGAGTTTTACTTGTTCCATTGCCCGGCAACTGGCCCAGTTTGTTTTGCAAGAAGAATCCTTTTTGGATGGTATTTTTTCCTACAATGCTTGCGACACCTTGCGCAACATGCCCGAAATCTTGGAAGAAGGTTTAAAAGCAGAAAACCGCCAACTGCCTTTTTTCCAAATGCACCTGCCCATGGTCTCTCTGCAACGCGAAGAGGCAAGGGAATACTTCCGGAAACAAGTTTCTCAGCTAATAGAGCAACTGGAAGAATTTACAGGCAATTCCCTTGATGGAAAAGCTTTTCAGCAGAGTGCAGAACTGTATTTTCGGCTAAGGCAAACTGCTAATCGCCTGGGAGCTAAGGTTTCCAATGGCAAAGTCAGTTATGTTACTTTTACCCGCACCCTCCTGGAAAACAACTTTCGCCCACCCGAAAAACAGTTGGAAGAATTATTAAAGGT
The DNA here is from genome assembly GCA_003554535.1 of Syntrophomonadaceae bacterium. Next base: position 8,077 of record PWGT01000155.1, read on the forward strand.
GGAAAAGGGTATCGGCGACAAAGCGAGCGAAAGTGAAACTTTCGAAACTTCTCCACCGGGCATTATTTTAAGCGGCATTCAGGCACCTCCCATTTCTGTAATTGAAGCCATAGAAAATGCCGGCCTTAGGGTAGTGAGCAACGACATTGCCACCCAATGTCGCACCTATTCTTCTCAACCGGAGCCATCGGCTGACCCACTCACTTACCTGGAGGAGTTTTACCGGTATCATTTTCCCTGCTCAACTCTCCAGCCCACCGTAGAGCAGCGGCCTTCTATTTTGCGCCGGAAAATAAAAGACACCGGAGCCAAAGGGATTATTTTCAGCGGAGAAAAGTTTTGCGAATACGAATTCTTAGAATACCCTTACCTTCAAAATCACCTGCAGAAAGAAGGCGTTCATACCCTGACCCTGGAGTTTTCTGTAGATGATTACACCAAAGAATCCGGAGCCCATCAAACCCGGATCGAGGCATTTGCAGAGATTCTGCATAAAAGTTAAAGCGGGGTGAACTATGATGACTGAAAACCTTGAACGGGCAAGGAAAAATGAAGGAACATCTCAAGTAAGAAGTGCAGAAACCACTTCTACAAATAAAAAAGAAAAACCTGAAAAAACAGAGTCGGGGAAGCGCTTGACCTCCATGCTCACCAACCAATACACCATGCTTCACCAGAAAGCTGCCCAAGGAGCATTCGTGATATGGGTATCCATAGTAGTGCCAGTGGAAATCTTTTACGGTTTCGAAAATGTAGTATTTGCAGTCCCGGAAAGCCACGCTGCCATGACCGCAGGCAAAGGCGTAGCTCCCTTGCAATGTGAAAAGGCGGAAAATATGGGGTATTCCCCTGATATCTGCTCCTACGCCCGCATCGACCTGGGAACGGCATTCGATGGAGGCAAGGACTCACCTACCATGGGGCTTCCCCAGCCCAACCTGCTCATTTCCAACAACAACAATTGCTCCTTAATGGTAAAATGGTTTGATGTGTATAAACGCGAGTGGGGAGTGCCTCACTTTAACCTTGACATACCTTTTTGCTACTCTCCCCAAACTGAAGAATCTCGCAAATATATTCAAGGGCAATTCCAGCAGCTCATTCGCACCATTGAGGATCTGAGCGGAGAAAAGTATCAACCGGAAAAGGCGGCGGAAGCAGTCTACAACAGCAGCCAGACATATGCCTGCTGGAAGCAGTTCCTGGATTTCGCCAAACAACAGCCTGCCGGCATTACCGCTTTCGACACCTTTGTGCAGATGGCACCGATCCTCACTTCCCGGGGCTCTAAAGAAGTAGTAGAGCATTATAACTTTCTGTTGGAAGAAACAGGAGAAAGATTAGCCCGGGGTGAATACCCCGTTCCCAATGAGCGCTATCGCCTCCTCTGGGATAACATTGCCCCCTGGCACCAGTTACGCAAAATGTCTACTCGCCTGGCTGAATTGGATGCCAACATCGTTACCGCCAGTTATACTTACTGTATGGGCAGCCTGGAAGGCGACATTAACCTTTATTCCTATGATGGTTCCGAGCATCCCCTGGAATACTTGGCTCGCCTACAAAATTTCTCGGTATGCCCTCAGGGTTTAAATTTGAGATTTCAGTCCATGCGCAAGGCCATAAATGAATTCAATATAGATGGCGTGGTATTTGCCAGCAACCGCAGCTGTAAAGTATATTCTCTAATGCAAATAGATCTACAGAAAAAAGTCACCAGAGAACTGGGAGTACCTTCGGTATTCATTGATGTTGACCACGCCGATCCCCGCAAGTACAGTGAAGAAACCACCTTTACCAGGTTGGAAGCCCTCCTGGAAAAGCTGTAACAATTTGTCCCGGTCACTTGCCAAATCTATGCAAGACAACTGATGCCAACTTTAAAATTAAGAAGAAATGAGGCTGATACTGCTATGCGCTGCGAAATTATCTCCGTAGGAACCGAATTGTTAATGGGTCAAATCACCAACACCAATGCCCGGAACCTGGCCCAGGAATTATCGTCCCTGGGCGTGGGCGTCTATTTTCAAACTGTAGTGGGAGACAATCCCCAGCGCCTGGAGGAAGTATTTACCCAGGCCTTACAACGTACCGAACTGGTTATTTTGTGCGGGGGACTGGGGCCCACCGAAGATGATTTAACACGGGAAACTGTAGCCCAAGCGCTTGAACTTCCCCTGGAAAAAAACAAAGACTGGGAAAAAAAGCTGGAGCATTTTTTTCAAAAACGGCAGCGCACCATGGCCCCAATTAACCGCAGGCAGGCAATGGTCCCCAGTGGTGGAGAATTGCTACCCAATGACAGGGGAACAGCACCAGGCATATTTTTACCCCTGGAAAATAAAGTTGTGGTCCTTCTGCCCGGGCCACCTGCTGAAGCCATGCCCATCTTCCGGAACCAGGTAATTCCCCGTTTGAAAGAAAAATTGCAAAACATCGGGGAATTAGGGATCCTTCATTCTAAAATCTTGAGGGTCGTGGGCATGGGTGAATCTTCCCTGGTTAGTAAAATAGGAGATATCTTGCAAAACCAGAGCAATCCCACCATTGCCCCTCTGGCCAAGGAAGCTGAAGTGCATCTGCGGATAACTGCCCTTGCCACATCAGTCCAGGAGGCAAAACAACTTACGGAAAACACCGCCAGCCAGATCAAAGCAATCCTGGGAAACGCCGTTTACGGGGAAGACGACGAAAACCTGGAACTGGCCGTTGCCAAAAAACTGTGGGCTCAACAAAAAACGCTGGCGCTGGCCGAATCCTGTACCGGCGGCTATCTGAGCCATCGCCTCACCAACATTGCCCATAGCTCCCTTTACTTCCACACCGGGCTAATCACTTACAGCAACCAGGCAAAAATAGAACTGCTGGGAGTGGATTCTGTTCTCATTGAGCAGCATGGGGCAGTAAGCGAAGAAGTAGCCAGCGAAATGGCCCACTGCGCCCGAAAAAAAGGTGAAGCTCACCTGGGAATGGGCGTTACCGGCATTGCCGGCCCCACTGGCGGCACGCCGGAAAAGCCGGTAGGTCTTACTTATATTGCCCTGGCCACCCCTGAGCGGACCATCTGCCACCGCTACGACCTTTGGGGTAACAGGGAACAGATCAAGCTGAGAGCTTCGCAGGCAGCTCTTCACATTCTCTGGTCTCACCTCCTCCCTCTTTAACAGGGCAGGAAAAAGGTCCTGTCTATAGAACTTATATTATTATTCAATATTTGCCAACACTTAACATCCAGTCCAACCCAAATGAATAAACTTAGATAACTTTAACGGGAGGGGGTTATTTAACTGAAAAGAAAGATAGCTATTGGTTTGGGAGTAATTCTAATCTTGCTTTTAATTGGAGCAGGAAGCGTCTACTTCTTACTTCGCGCGGGGATGCCTACCTATACCGGGGAAGCTTCTCTGGAAGGCCTTAAGGAAGAAGTAACCATTGAGCGCGATGAGAGGGCAGTAGCCCACTTGCAAGGAGAAAGCATGGAAGACCTCGCTTACGCCCAGGGTTATATCCATGCCCAGGAGCGATTGTGGCAAATGGAAACCCACCGCAGGGCCGGCCCAGGGCGCGTTAGCGAGATAGTAGGCGAAGATGCCATTGAAATGGACCTGGAAATGCGAAAAGTAAATATGCCCGGAATAATCGAAAACCTAGCCGAGGAAACTTCACCAGAAGGCATGGCCGTGCTGCAAAGTTACGCTGACGGAGTTAATACTTTCCTGGAAGAGGATATCCTTCCCCCGGAAATGCGCTTACTGGGAGTTGAACCTGAGCCATGGACAGTAGAAGACAGCCTGAGCATTATTGGCTTGTTAGGGTACCAGATGGGCAACAACTGGATGGAAGAAGCAGCGCGCTATTCCCTGCAGGAAGAGTTGCCAGAGGAAAAGTTTGCAGATCTGATGCCACCTTACAAGGACTGGGACACACCCAAAATCTGGACCGAAGAACAAGCCACTGCATTTAAAGAATCCAAAGAAATAGAAGAGAAAAAGCCTAACCAAATTGCAGATAATAAGTCACAGACCTCTGAAGCAAAAGGGTTATCCGAAAGCATGCTCACCCAACATGGACCGGCCATGGAACAGAAGAAAAAATTCCTCCCCCGGCTGGGCAGTAACAGTTGGGTGGTGAGTCCGGAGATGTCTGCTTCGGGAGAAGCAGTAATGGCCAATGATCCCCACCTTCAAGCAGATCTACCTTCCATCTGGTATGAAAACCGGTTGGAAAAAACGGACGACCTAAATATTTACGGCTGGTCAATTCCGGGCGCGCCTGGGGTAGTTATCGGCTTTAACCAGCACTTAAGCTGGGGATTAACCAATATCGGTGACTCCCAGGACCTATTTCTGGAAGAACAACACCCCGATAATCCACATAAATTCCGCTATGACGATGAATGGTATGAGGCAGAAATAATTACGGAAGAGATAGAGGTAAAAGGAAAAGAAAAGCCCGTGGAACATGAAATCATCGTCACCCGCAACGGGCCCCTTATCAATGAAGACCCTCCCATGAGTTTAAAATGGACCGCCTATGACGTGGAAGGAAGCAGCGCCGATGCAATCTTCAACATGAACACCTCCCGTAACTGGGCGGAGTTTAAGGAGGCTCTGGAGGACTTTTCCATACCCATTCAGTGCATTGTTTATGCAGACGTGGAGGGGAATATAGGTTTTCGTCTTGCCGGCCACGTCCCTGTGCGTAAGAAGGGAATGGGATTGAAACCTTCGCCGGGTTGGGATCCCGATTACGGCTGGGAAGGCTACATCCCCCACGAAGAAATGCCGGAATTATTTAATCCTCCCGCCCAATATATAGCAAACGCCAACCACATGGTAGCCGGTGATGATTACCCCTACACCATTGCCTATGACACCGCCCCTCCTTCCCGCATGCAGAGGATTGTGGATGTACTGGAGGAAGGTGAAGAATTCACAGCCGCAGATTTTAAAGAGCTGCAAAATGACTGGTACAACCAACATGCAGCTGATCGTCTTCCCTTATTTATTGAGGCCCTGCAAGAAAACCAGGATGAACTAAACGAGCAGGAACTCAAAGGCATGGAACTTCTTGAAGATTGGGCCCGGGAGCCAGTAAACCTGCCAGAGGAGCCCGCACCGGCAATATTCCAAAGCTGGTACCTCAACTTCATGGAAGAAGTTTTCAAAAACACCATGGGAGAGGACCTTTTCCAGATCTTTCTGGAAAGAGCTTACCTGGCCTATAATGCCCTGGAAAACATGCTGGAGCAAGAAGATTCGGCCTGGTTTGAACCCGGTTTGAATGAATTGCTCCTTGTTAGTTACACCAGAACCATAGAGGAACTCTCCTCCAAGATGGGAAGCAGTCCTGCTGGCTGGCAATGGCAAGAACTGCAATCTATCCAGTTTCCTCACCAGATGAAAGATGCACCCCTGCTTGGCTCGTTCCTGTCGCGTGGCCCTTATCCCTACGGCGGGGACCACATGACCGTGGGAAGGGCTGCATACGACCTAACAAACCCTTTTCAGGTAAACCACACTGCAGGGATGCGCTATGTGGCAGTCATGCATCCCGAAGAAGTGGAGGCATATGGAGTCATAGCCGGCGGCCAGTCTGGGCACCCTCTCAGCAAGCATTACGATGACCAGATTCAAGCCTGGCTGGATGGGGAGTTTTTCCCTCTGTATTCCACCTCAGAACAACTTGGCGAACAAGATACAGAAGTCAAAACCCTTACTCCTTAGCCCCAAGAAAACTAGCTCAAGTATCTTTTTTTAATATATCAATTTCTTAAAAGCGCGGCCTGTGCAGGGTCGCGCTTTTATTTGAAAGTAAACTTATTAACAGAATTACAAGAGAAAGAATATATTAAATTAGAAGGAGTGATTCATTCATAACATGCACGTAGGGGGTGAAAACCATCAAAGGGGTGGAAATAGAAACATCTAACAAAATAGATGCTATTAACTTCCTTCTCCAAAGCATAGCCCTGGAAGAAGCAGCGCTGGCCAATTTGATCAACGCCGAAGGGAAAAAGCTGCAGACAGCGGGCAGGGATATGCCTTTGGATGATCTTCTTAAGTGCCAAAAGGCAGTTGCCAATGTTTTGCGCGCCAGTGTTAAATTCCAAATACTGCTCCAGTTTAAGCTGGAAGATATCCTGGAGTTTAAAAACAGAAAAGAATGCCGCTGCAGTCTTACCGGAAGTGGCATTGCCGTAGTTACCAACGAAGAAGATTTCTTTTTCGATAAAATAGCCCGGGTGCTCGATCCAGAAGTATGCGCTGACTGCGGCCTCGTTGCTGACAGCAAATTAAGCTACAGGGTAGGCGACGCCCCAGGCATCCAGCTTACGCTAACCGCTCATCCGGAAACACTGCTAATAAAATGCCCGGAAATTTTTAACCCGCAACCAACACCACAAGATCCTAATCGCATAGTCATAAAAGGTAAGGCCCAAATTTCCTTAAAAAAACCACCAGACCCACCCTTAACTGATACCGCCAAATTTATATACACTGTCAATGATGGGGGCAGCGGCCCTCCGGGAACCGATACCCTCCGCATGATCATTACTCCTTTCAATAAAGAAGAACTTGCTCATGACAGCGGACTTATGGAGTTAAATGGAAATTTATCAGTTGGTTTGTGCTAATTGATAAACCATTTGTCACAAATTAACAAGAAAGGAGGGAATACTTTGGGAGCACCCGATATTGAAGTTGCTGATCAGGAAGAAGCCCTTACGCACATTCTGCACTCTATAGCCCTGGAAGAAGCAGCTCTGGCTACATTTATCAATGCGGAAGGAGAAAAAATCCAGAATGTCGCCGAAAATGATATTGATGATACCGACGAACTCATCAGGTTTCAACAGTCGGTAGCCAAGATCATGCGCACAGCTATAAAGTTCCAAATGCTGCTGCAGTTCAAGCTGGAAGATGTGCTTGAATACAAGGGAGAAAACTCACCAGCTACTACTGAATAAGCAAAAAACTCTCAATAAACAACCTGGGTAAATGGGTAAAAAGCCGGTATTAACCGGCTTTTTGCCTTGTTACCACATTTTGCATTACCCTACCTGATTTAGAGGAAATTTTCTTATTTCTTATTTGTTTTGCTATCCCCTCCATCCTCCTGGCACTCTTTTTCCTTAAGCTCCCGGATCTCTTCCAGTTTAAATTGCAGGAGTATCTGCATTTTCAAGGCTTTATTAAAAACCTCCCGAACTGATTCTTGAATTTGCAAAGTTTCCTCCGGGCAAAACTCCCGCAAACTTTCTTGAATTTTCTCTGCCTCGGCATTGATAATATGAGCCAGGGATGCTTCTTCCAAAGCTACCGACTGGAGAAGATCCGCAATTGACTCTTCTTTCGTGCGTCGTGGAATGTGGGGGGCGCTCATCTATTTCTCTCCTTCCCATTCTATTGGTCCAATGTATGGCGGCCATTGGGGCCTCACACCACTGGTATCAGTACAATCATGAGTTTCGCAGGGTTCCGGCGCAGGGCAAAATCCATACTCGGGAACCAGCAATTGTACCATTGCTGTCAATTTGAATACCATTAACTTATTCACACAGCAAATTATTTCAGCTTTCCCGGCAGGGAAGCATTTTACGCATTCCAAAAATATTTCGCACTGAACCGCAAACTCTTTTTCCCTAATCCTCTCGCTCATAACCACAGTTTGCTTGTAAAAGAAGGGCTGGCTCACAAACTTGGAGGTAGACTTTTGATCTTCGTATAAAAGGTGCACCCGGTAATAAAAAGAAACTTGAGCCCGGTTACTTCCGGGTAATTTCTTGCACACTATAGGATATACTTCATCATCGAGAAGTTCCACTTCCCTGCAGGATACGCTTGTTATATCTCCCTTGGCTATGGAGGAAAGATCAATCTTATGTTCATTCATCTTGATTTCCTGGCATGATTCGTAGACCTTATCCGTCTTGATACAAGCTATATCTGGTGGAGGGTCGGGAATGGGGGGCTTTATCTCAAACATCTTTAACACCAGTTCCAGCTTGGTTTGAAGAATGATCTGTTTCTTGATGACGCTTTTCATAATCTGGTTAACTGAATTTTGAAGTTCAATAACTTCCCCCAGGTTTGCGGGAGTAGTTTTCACATTTTGAATTTTTTCGGCTTCCGCATTGATAAGGTGCCCCAGCGCATACTCTTCCACGGCAATTGAATCTAACAGTTTTAAAATAAGTTGCGCAAAATTTAAATGGCTTTTTTCTGTCATAAATGTTCCTCCCTACCCTTAATAAATATGAAGCTGAAGTGAGAATAATACAGAAAATTTGCCATTAAATCTGCCTCTGCCATCAAGTTTTCCGCCTGCTGCCGTGGCTTAGCAAATTCAAATAATTTGCACTGCTTCCATTAAATTAGTTATCTTTACTGCTCGACTGCCGCCTGCAAAACGTTTATTGCTACCGGCGCTGCCACCCTGCTTCCAGAGCCGCCGTTTTCAATGATCACCACAAAAGCAAGGGGATAATCGTCGCGGTCCATATATCCGGCATACCAGGCATGAGGTCGTCTGTCGCCTCCTACTTCTGCCGTGCCGGATTTGGCACATATATTTAAGTGACTGTAGTATTCCGTGCCGAAATAACTCTGGAAGTTATTTCTCATCATTTGTTCCAGCTCACTGGCTGTGTGCCGGGAATAAACCCTGCTCCTGTTGAAAACGCTCCCCACCAGGGAGCTGAACAACCCCTCATTTTGCAAAAGTGTGGGCTCAATCATCACCCCATCATTTGCTATGGCCCCCATCAAGGCCATAAAGTTCAAGGGATTTGCAGTATTGGTATATTGCCCAATCCCCGCCCAGGCCAGGTCGGCTCCCTTAGCATCAGAAGTATCAACCATCCCCGTAGCAGTAGGGATTCCATTAACCTTCAGCGCCGAATTGAAACCCGCAGAATTTGCATATCTCTGAATAGTTCCTGCTCCGAGCTCCAAGGAAATTTCCGCAAAAGCCACATTACAAGAATTTGCAAGAGCCTGCTCAAAGTTAATTTCCCCACATAAGGAATGACAGGTGATAACATCATCGCCTACTTGTTTGATCTGTTCACAATGAAAACGCTTTTCTTCTATATCTTCTATGTTTTCAATGGCAGCAGCAGTAGTCACCATTTTGAAAATTGACCCTGGGGTATATGTAGCTGATAGGAAGCGGTTAATATAAGCACCGTCAAGTTCTTCCCCATCTCCGGCAGAAGCAGGCGGATTTACCGGGTCAAAAGAAGGGGAACTAACCATGCACAGGATTTCACCGGTTTCATAATTATAAACCCCCACCGCTCCCCTGCGCCCGGCCAATTGCCGGTGCGCCACTGCAGACAAGCTGGCATCTAAAGTCATGGTTATATCCTCACCGGGAAGGGTAGAATCATCTATATTAAATAATCCATTGACTAAATTCCATCCGCTCAACCGGGGCCTAAAAGCAACCTGGGCACCGGTAGCTACGTTATCCTCCATATCGCCAGTAGCATGCATGAGGGCGGTTCTTACCTCGGGGTTTTGATGAAATTGCCTGCTTTGCCCATCAAAATTTACCAGGATATCCCCGGAACGATCATATATTGTTGCCGAAGAGGCAAACTCGCCGTCAGCATATATATGCCTGTTGGTGGGGAAGTGAGCCCAGCTGGATGCACTGGTAAAATAATTGAATACAAACAGAGCCATCCCCCCCACCAGGACAAAGGCAATCACCAGGAGCACTAAGGAACGACTTAACATCAGCTTCATTTTAATAACCCTCTTTACTATAGAATTTAGTTTGCCACCCTCTGTATATCCCTCTGAATATAGTTTCTAAGCTCGAAACCGATTATCGGCAGATTTTATTAAAGCCAAAAGCCCCCAGGAAGCAATCATGGAAGATCCACCCCTGGAGATAAACGGCACCGTAATCCCCGTCAGCGGCAGGAGATCTACTGAGCCCAGAACATTCAAAGCAGTTTGGATTAAAATTATTGAAGCCGCCCCGCAAGCGGCTATTGCATAAAAAGACGAACGGGTATTTTGGGTTAATAAGAGAGAATAAACCCCACAAAAAGCTATAATCAATATAGAGACAACTGCCACCAGCAATCCCCATTCTTCACTTAATACGCCAAACACAAGGTCTGTATCAGCAGCGGGAACATATGATAGATTCCCATTACCTCCTCCTGTGCCCAACAGACCACCACTGGCCACGGCTATCATGGTCTGAGTTTGCTGGTAACCCACAGAAAAAGCATGGTCCCAGACATTTCCCCACACAGCAAAGCGAGAAGCAACGTACGGCATTAGAAAAGAGGCGGCTATAACTCCAAATAATGCTCCTGAACTTGCCAGAGCAATTGTTCGCCAGTCACCCGAACGCATAAAAGCAATCACCATAAAAGCTCCAAAAAATACTACCACAGTCCCCAGGTCTCTCATTAACACGAAAGACACAATACAAATTCCCGCAAAACCTATGAATGCGGTCATATTGCGGGTAGTTAATAGTCTGTCCAAAGTAGCCGCCCCCGAAAGGACAAAAGCTATTTTTACAAATTCCGAAGGTTGAAAAGAGATAATTCCCAAGTCTATCCAGCGCTGGGCCCCAAAATGGATTTCCCCGATAGCCAAAGTCAATACCAGCAGAACCAAGGCTATTCCCATAAAAACCTTTTTCAATTTGTCCGCTCGTTGCAGATCTTCAATTGCATATATAACTCCTGCATAAACCCCCATACCTACAATTATGGAAATAGTTTGCACAAAAAGCGCAGCAGGTGCCCCAGAAGCTATAACTAGCAAGCTTAAGCCACTAAGAAAAAGGCACAGTAATTCTAATTCCACGTGTTTTTTTGTTCGCCCATACAAAAAAACAAAAAAGGCACATTCAGCCAAAATAAAAAGAATAAACGCCTGCAAAATCCCTGATTCCAGATCAAATCCGGTTGCAAGCCAAACTTGAAAGGCAGATAGCACTTGAAAAATTAAAATTAAAAAGAAAGTTAGTTCCGGCTTAATCCATTTGCCGGCTGCAGCATATTTTTTTAAGAAATCTTTAGGGGCTGTCCTGGAGGCCCGGGTAGAAGGTTCCTGTTTCAGCTTAGCAGTTGTTTTCAAGCCACCTATGGAAACTTCGTCTCCACTTTCCACTGGCGCAAAATTATCCACCTTTTTTCCGTTAACTTCTACCCCATTTTTGGAGCCCAAATCATAGATAAAAACATTCCCTCTGCGGAATATTAACACAGCGTGATTTCTGGAAATAAAAGGGTAATTTAAAACCACATCCGAAGAATTGCTGCGCCCAATTGAGTTCTCCCAGTGATTCAGAGGAATCCTGGTTCCATCTTTCAAAGTGAGGTATCCCCATATTACGCTATGCCTGCTACCCCAGAGGAGAGGTAAAATACACCGCCAGGCTATAATTATGGCCAATACGGGAAAAACCAGGCGAACAACCAGGGTATACCATTCCCAATTTAAGTCCAGGCCTTGTAAAGCTTCTCCCATGAATTCAGCTAATTCCGAAAGTTTTAAAACACCCCAATCCCAGATTAGCTCGAGATTCTCTCCAATACTTTCCATTGTATTCCCTCATAATCAATTTACTTGGCAAACATTTGTGCCATACTATATTATCCAATTCTGAAGAATTTTGCAACTACCGAAAGATTTTACTCATAGAAGATTTTATTCAAAGTATTATAGTTGATGTATTACAGTTGATACAAAAAATCCCGGGTCTAAATTCACCCGGGGTAAAAAAACAGGAGTATGAAGTCAAAAAAACAAAAAAATAAAAGGCTGAAGATAACCTTTCTCCCTGTCCATTGTATAAGTAATTATAACATAAAAATTAAAATTTGTCCACAGTAAATTGTTTTTTAAAGTTATTTACATGTATATAACTCAAATCCCCCCAAATAAACTAATTTCCAGTTTGATTTATATATTCTGGTGATGTATTTTTATGAGTGGAAACATTAGCTAACCAGAAATTATATTATAAATAACCTTATAACTAAAAACGCGCTTTTGTTTAAAAAAAACTTTTATTTTAAAAAACCCAGTTAGCTTGGGAGGAGGTAACAAAATATATGGCCAGGCCTAAAAAACCGGAAAGCGAAAAGAAAAAAGAAAGATTAACAGTATACTTAACTAAAGGCGAAGCGGAAAAATTAAATATGTTGTCCAAAAGCTTTCAGCTTGAAAAAACAAAAATAATAACCAAGGCCCTGGATTATTATCTTAAATCCCTGGAAAACCCTCCAGAGCAGCTAAGCCAGAGCAAAATAACCAGTTTAATGGATTCGGACACTGAACGAGTTAATGGTTACGTCTGCTCCAAAGGCCATTCCTTTTGGGTTGAATTCGAATGGCCTCACATTCCTCAAGCATGTCCAGCATGCGGCAGCAGCGAGCTAAACAAAACCTGGATCGGCACAGTAACCAAAGGCTTTTAGGGACGCGGGGACAGGTCCCTTGTCCCAGAAAACTGGGACGCAGGGACAGGTCCCTTGTCCCAGAAACTCATTTAACCTAATAATTGCAAAATATACCCATTTAAAAGAGATATGGCTATCACGCTCACTACATAGCCCACAATAAATTTCCTATAGAATAGTGCATTTAATAAAATTATTCCATTTATAGAAACCTATCAGGAAGTGAAGCATGGGAAACCCACCCGCGCGCGTCCCTATCGCCCCTCTAACACCAAAATATCAGATCCAGCCTTAAACTTGCTTTTTAGCCCTTAAGCGAAAAAATCATTTACTTTTTTATTTTCAGGACTGACCGAAATAGCTTATCTGTTAGATTTTGCAAATCATGGCGAAATACATATGCTCCATAAAAAACCAAGATAGAAACCAGGGCACCGACCATTACGTCAGATAAATAATGCACGCCCACATAAACCCGGGACAAAGAAACAATTAAGGCTCCGACAAAAACAACATAACCCAACCGCTTGTTTATTAAAAACACCATAGCTGCAATGGCAAAACTGGCAGCTGCATGATTGCTGGGAAAAGAATTTTCATAAGAATGGTAAATTAAGGAGCTAAAATCCTCCAATGCGCTGAATGGTCTCTCCCGGCTAACTAATTCCCTTATAAGTAAATTGATCAATAAAGCCAGAGGCAATATTACTAAACCATAAAAATCTTTTCCTGAATAATTTGAAACTGCCTTAACCCCCATAAAACCAACCAACACCAGAAAAACAACTGCAAAAAAGTAGGATGAATAATCCGCAATGAAAATAAATAATTCGTCAAGGTAAGCATTTTTCCCATGCAATTCCCCTATCAGTTCCGTTATATATTTATCCATGTTTAACTCATTCCCTTTTGAATATATAATGTTTAAAATTAAATGCTTTAAAAAAAGGCTAAAGCCATTATTTTAAAATAATGATAACAAATTTATTGCTCGTTGACAGCTACATATTATTTAGATATCCTCTCCTTAAACCACAATCAAGTTTTATTTAATCCTCATAGCTTAAACGAAGGTGAAACAAATGAGTTCTAAAATCAAAGTAGGAGTTAGTTCTTGCCTTTTAGGAAATCCTGTTCGTTTCAACAGTAGCCATAAGAAAGATCGTTATCTTACAGAAACCCTAAGTAACTATTTTCAATTTGTCCCGGTGTGTCCGGAAGTTGAATGCGGTCTTCCTACTCCCCGGGAGGCCCTACGCCTGGTAGGAGAAATAGAAAACCCTCGTCTAAAAACCACCCAAACTGATATTGACTATACAGAGCATATGAATAACTATGCCTCTCAAAGAGTAAGGGAATTGGCCGAAGAAAATCTATGTGGATTTATCTTTAAGAGTGATTCTCCAAGTTGTGGCCTTTATCGAGTAAAGGTCTACCATTATTCTGGTAAATCTGCAGTAAAAAAAGGACGTGGGCTATTTGCAGCCGCCATGGCAGAAAATTTTGCTCTTTTACCCTTTGAAGAAGAAGGCAGGCTAAATGATGCATATTTGCGCGAAAACTTTATTGAACGCCTTTTTAGCTATAAGCGGTGGAAAGATTTTTTAGAATCTTCGCCTAACTACAAAAAACTGGTAGATTTTCATACCCGAGAAAAACTTTTTATCATGGCTCACAGCCCTTCCCATTATTCGACAATGGGCAAGTTAGTCTCTTCGGGGAAACATTTGCCCCATGAACAGCTTTTATCTGACTATGAAAACCTTTATATGGAAGCCCTTTCTTACTTCTCCACTGTGAAAAAAAACACCAATGTCCTGCAAAGGATTATGGGGTATTTTAAACCTTATATCACCAGTGATGAAAAAGCTGAACTCCTGGAACTAATTCAAGATTATCGCAATTGTTTAGTTCCTCTCACCGTGCCTTTAACTTTAATAAATCATTATGTGCGAAAATACGAAATCAACTATCTGCAAAAACAGGTTTATCTTTCACCTCATCCATCTGAATTAATGCTGAGGAATCATGTGTAGGTCAATTAACCTCTTGATACACAATCATGCTTTGCTTTTCGCGTGGGACGCGGGGGACGCGGGGACAGGTTCATTGTCCCACAAAACTGGGACGCGGGGACAGGTCCCTTGTCCCAGAAACTCATTTAACCTAATAATTGCAAAATATACCCAGTTAAAAGAGATATGGCTATCACGCTCACTACATAGCCCACAATAAATTTCCTATTAAATAGCGCATTTAATAAAATTATTCCATTTATGCTGGTTCCGCTGCCAGCTATGATAAAAGCAATACCCGGCCCCACAGCACCAGTAGCTTTGATTAAAGGCGCCACTACAGAAATCATGGCACAATCACCCTGATAAACAGGTATACCCAATAAAGTTCCCAGGGGAACTCCCCAAATTCCGCCGCGAGCAAGAAAAGTTTCCATGGATTCCGGTGGAATCAGGGATACCAACAATCCCGCAACTACAACCGCCGCCAGGATGTACGGCAAAATTTGCTTGAGGGTGAGTAAGGATTGCCTTAGAGCTTCCTGCAACATCTCCACGGTTGAGGATGTCCCTTTACCTGCAGGGTTGCTTGCACTTAAACTACTTCCTTCTTGCTCGCTTCCACATCCGCATCCGCTTCCGCTTGCACTTTTACTTACACTTACACTTGCACTTGCACTTGCACTTGCATTTTCGCTTGCATTTTCGCTTCCACCTTCGCTTCCACCTTCGCTTCTGCTTTCGTTTTCGCTTCCACTTTTGCTTTCGCATCCGCTATTAGGGCCAGTTGCCATATTAATATTACTTGCAATCACTTTTGACTGCGGAATTGACATCTCCGAACTGCAGCATGCTCCTGCGCTGCCGGATAGCTGCGGGTCGTCCAACTTAACTGCCCCGCGCCCCACCCCCGCTTTTTCCAGGAGCAAAGCCGCAGTAATGCCAGCCATAAAAGTCACCACAGCATAAATAGCAGCAAAAGTAAAACCAAATAAGCCTCCCAATATGAAAAAGGCGGGAACACTTAACACAGGGCTAATTAAAAAGAAAGCTAAAACTGCAGAAACAGGCACGCCTCCTTTTATCAAGGCTATTCCAACCGGAAAAGCACCGCATTCACAAAAAGGAAGAAGCGCACCCAGCACTCCCGCCCGCAAGCGAGCTCCCCAGGCGCTTTTTCCGGCAAGCGCGTAAGACAATTTCTCCTCACCAAAATAGCGACGGGCTAACTCTACAATAAAAAGCGCAGCAAAAAGAATTGGAATGACCGTTAACAACAGATTCCCTGCGTAAATAGCTACTTCCTCAACTATAGCAAGCAATTAAAACAAACTCCCCTTTTTGCCTAATTTTGTATAATTTAAATTAAATTTTAGATTTCAGTTTTATCAGTTTAAAGATTGCTATTCTTCCCTGGGGCATAAATCATTCGTTCTTTCCTTTTCCCGTAGCTTATCCAAATCTGCTCTTAACTCCTGATAATATCCGGCATCCATGGCATGTTGTATATTCTGAAGAATATCGGTCAGCATCACATTATTTTCTCCTTTGCTAAATCCCCCTCTATTCAAATGATAAAAATACCACTGGGCATGAGGAGAAACCTTAACCAACCCCGAACTTCTCAACCTGGCAATGTGCCTGGAAACTTTTGGTTGAGAAAAGGCAAGGATATCGCTAATCTCGCATACGCACAACTCCCTCTGATATAAAAGCATCAAAATCCTCAACCGAGTAGAATCTGCCAATACCTTGAACAAATCCACCAGCGGTTCTACTTCAAAAGTATCCTTAACTTCCATCTCCGACATTTTGTCACCCTCCCTAATAAACTTACACTTAATTTTACACCCAATTATGTATATACGCATATGCGAATATAATTATAAACACCCATCCCCTCCATGTCAAGAAACTGTGACACAGGTGGGACGCAGGGACAGGTCCCTTGTCCCACAACAAACTCAAACTGGGATGCGCGGGGCGCGGGGTGGGACGCGGGGACAGGTCCCTTGTCCCAATTAGAAGGCACATGGATCAGGCTCCCAAAGGAATAAAAACTCGAGAACCGCGGGAAAAGGTCCTCTTACCAACTGGATTATTTTAGCAAGTTGTAGTATTATATAAAAGGGTGATAAAAATGCCAAGACAGGCAAGAGAAAAAAGTAGAACCGGAATATATCATATAATGTTAAGGGGTATAAATCGGCAAACAATTTTTAAAGACGATGAAGACAGGCAAAAGCTATTTGAATCATTTAATAAGTTCAAAGAAATAAGTAACTATCAAATTTATGGTTATTGCTTTATGGGTAACCATATCCATGCACTACTAAAAGAAGATTCTGAACCTCTTTCAATATGTGTAAAGAGAATCTCCAGTAGTTTTGTCTACTGGTATAACTTAAAATATGAACGAAGCGGCCATTTATTTCAAGAACGCTTTAAAAGTGAAACTGTTGAAGATGATACATATTTTTTAACTGTGCTGAGATACATACACCAAAATCCTGTAAAAGCGGGTATAGCAAAAACTGTTTCTGATTACAAATGGAGTAGTTATCAAGAATATGTTAACAAAGCTATAATAACCGATACAAAATTTGCTTTGAAGCTATTTTCAAATGACAGAGAAAAAGCAATACAACAATTTGAAAAATTCAACAATCAGCATAATAAAGATAAATGCCTCGATTATGAAGAAAAAAAGCGATTAACAGATGATGAAATAAGGGCATTGCTTTTACAACAGGGAATAGAAAATAATACCCACTTCAACACCCTTGACAAGGAAACCAGGAGCAAAGTCTTAAAAAACCTTAAATTAACTGAAGGGGTAACTATAAGGCAGTTATCAAAAATTACCGGAATATCAAGAAGTGTTATTGATAGATTGTAAAAAAATGGTGGGACAAGGGACCTGTCCCCGCGTCCCGGTTTATTTTTGCAGACCCCCCCTGATAAGCTCCTCAATCACAGCAGGGTTTTCCATGGGAATAAGGTGCCCTGCCTCATCCACCTGGTGGTGGTGAGCATTCGGGAATAATGACGCTGCTTTGCTTAAGTCTATTTCACTTTTATTCTCGCTTTGTCCACCCTCTATAATTAAAACCGGGCAGGATACTTCCGGTAAAAGTGGCCAGGGGTTTTTCTTTAATCCACCCATAAATAGGGCAGCTTCCGTTCTTGGGTGGCAATCCAGAGTTAGCCCTCCGTTTTCCCCAGGAACCATGCAGCGGGAAAGATATAGCTCTAAAACCTCCTCGTCCCAACTTTTAAAGAAAGAACGAGAATACAAATAATTTCGTGCCTCAGTAGTATCTTGCCAGTAATTTCTTCGCTGCAGAGCCTTCCCGGCCATAGGATGTTGTTCGGGGCTGACTTCAGTTTCATATAGCCAGGAAGGTAAATAAATAGGTTCAATTAAGATAATTCTGTCAGCCAGGGGGCCATGGCAAGCTTCTGCCAAGGTAATAATGGTGCCGCCCATGGAATGCCCCACTAATAAAGGCTTATCTAGGTCCAACTTCCTGCATAATTGATAAAGGTCGTCGGCTAATACCTGCCAGCTAATACCCTCTTCGGGTGAGGCTGTTCGGTGATGGCTCAAAAATGGAGCTATTATGCGATACTCTCCCGATAATGCTCTGGCAATAGGGTGCCAGAGCCACGGAGAAAAACCGGTGGCATGAAGCATGATTAAAGTAGGCCCCTCACCTGCATAATGAAGGTATTTTATACTGGTGTCAGTCAGCTCTTGAGTTAAAATATCCGGTTCGGCCATTTCCTTAAATCCTCCCATTCTTATTAACTACATTTTTCTTAGCAATATTCTTCACTATATAATTACTATCCTATCATCACTTTATCACCCACGTTAGATTATAGTTCATACTCATTTTATAACAAAAACACAATGCGGTGAATCTTAATTAATTTCTTATCTATATTATTTATCAGATTTCATTATTATTAATACCTACCCATGCAGTATCACCCTACCCACTTAAGCCTTCGCAGCTGACCTCTTGCAAGGCTTTAAAAAGCAGGGCGCATCAACAAGGAGCCAAGAAAGATAAAGCCCACAATACCCATAGCGGGATATACTGTGGAAACTATATTTGAAAACCCAAGCTGGCCGGCAAAGAAGGAGGCAGTAACAATTACAATGGTAATAGGTTTAAACCAGGGGCTATCGCCAGACACTAAGCGAGAAACAAGGCCGTACAGACTACTGATAGCCGTAGTATATATTTCAGAAACCAGTACAAACGTATAAATCAACCTGATGATCGGAGATACTCTGCCGGCAATCACCAGCATGGGAATTTCAAAACCTGTAACTTCAGGGGCCATGGCTAAAATAGTAATCAATATTATCAAAGCACAAAACCCCAGCCCCAGTGCCCCTATAAAAGCTCCCTTCTTCAGTGCCTGAGCGTCGGTTAAATTACCCATTGGGACAAGGAGGGGAACAGCCAGAATCAGATTATAGGAGACATAAGCAAATCCGGCCATGTGCCAGTGGGGGAGCGATGCGCTCTCCGGAGATGACCAGGTTAAATCAAAAGGTACAAATAGAATAATATAAAGTGCGACCCCTAACACGGCAACTAGTAAAAAGGGGACAACAAAACTGATAGCATCAATTACTTTGCTCAAACCGGATAATACAGTAGCTCCGGCCAACCCTAGCATAATTGACAGCCCTATAAATAGCGGCCAGCCAAACTCCTGCTCAAAAATCGCCCCTGTGCCGGCTACCATTGCCACCAAAATGCCAAACAAAAAGAAGGTTATGACTGCATTTATAAGCGGTCCTAACCAGGGACCGCCAACTGCATCAATTACCTCCTTATACGAACTGGCGCCAATACGTTTAGCAATTAACATAACCTTTGATGCAAAAAAGCCCAAAAGAAAAGTTGTCAGCAACACGCCTGCAACTCCGAACAAACCGAAATATCCAAAAAACTGGAGTATTTCCTGACCTGATGCAAAACCGCCCCCAACAATAGCGCCAATATAAACTATCCCCACCTTAAGAGCGGATAAATTTTGTTTTGGCTTCGCCGCATGTTTTCTTATCATAATATATAATGTGCTTGCTAAAGTGGAAAAATTCCAAATTGCTTACAATAGCACACATTTTTCCACACATTTTCCTCAAACAGAAGCAACAAATAGTGAAGCACATAGTGAAACGCTTTCCACTCTTGTGTTCAGTAGCTCCCGAGCCTGCTTTCAACGACATCCCACACTTCCTCGTCCTCAAAACCAATCCGCCAGATGGCAATGCCCGGCAAATCGTATTCCAAGGCAAGGTCAAGTTTGGGCTCTATGGCACGGGCATTTTCAAACCAAACTTCCCTTTGCAGCCCGTTATCCGTATAACGGTAAAAAGGCGAACGGGCTTCATCATCCCAATCTATTTCAGCATCTTTCCTTTCCGCTCTTTCCACCGCTTCGGTCATGGGAATATATTCAACCGTTTCCGGTGATCCGGCCTTAGCCCCGGGCCAATCATAACCGTATACTGCGATCCCCAGTATTAGCTTTTCTCGCGGCACGTCCTGCAAGGCATCCTGAATGTTTTGATCCACCCAGTCCAGGGAAGCTATGGGGCCGGGGTTGCTGGCCGGGTAATGCTCATTGTAGGTCATGAGGACAATGCGGTCTGCAACTTCGCCCAGGGCGGAAAAATCATAAACACCGTGCATTTCTTCATCAACCCCCTGGCGGGGAAAAACGGACACATCCAACTTCTTGCCCTCCATCTCCGGCGCTTCCGCAAGCTCACGGATATAATCCGTCATCAAATCCCGACTCTCGGGCGGCATAATCTCGAAATCTATATTTATCCCGTCATAGTCATATTTCTCTACCATTTCAAGTATAGCTTCCAGGGATTTTTCTTTTACCTCCGGGTCTTGCAGCATGGCATCATTCCCGGAAACAACATCCTTTTCATTATTAAACAGGGCAATTACCGGTATATTATTTTCCCGGGCGAAATTCATCGCTTCCCGGTTATGATTATCCTCAATACTACCATCCATGTTCACGGTAAACCAGAAAGGAGAAACGGTATCAATAATTTCCCGGTTTTCTTGCAGTGAAGGCAGCGAACTGCCGTGCATCTCACTCCAGCCGTTTTCAAAAAAAGCCATTACAAAGGGGCGAGTCCTGGTAATATCCCCTTCCCCACCACAACCACCCACGAATAGTATGGATAAAAAAACAGAACACATTAAAGAAATAACCCAAAACAACATGCACTTTTTCATAGTTACCCCCCCTGCTTTATTTACCTGTATTTAGGATTAATTTTTCCCGGATTTTTATACAGGCAAGGCAGGCAAGGGGCCGGTTTTTTGCCTGTGCCTGTTTTGACAATAAATTGTTAAATAATGGTGGGACAAGGGACCTGTCCCCTAGTCCCAAAAATAGATAAAAGGGAGACCGCTCTTATCAAGCGATCTCCCCTTTGAAGTTACTTATTCATTAGCTCCTTTCTCCATTAAAAAGGCTCAGGAAAATCTGTTTTAAATATTCTGTCACCAGCAGGGTCTGCTTCTGGCTCATCCAATAGTCTAACTTGGATAAAATCACCTATATCATCCAATTTTACCTGTACAGTAGCATTACCTGCCCGATTAGTTTGGAACTCGGCAACACGCCAACCTGTCCCTACACCAAATTGCATCCACTGATTTGGTTGTGCCCTGCGAACTTGTAAAACTACAATATAATCACCATTAGCATTCTGGTTAATTACAGCACGGGCAGAAGATCCATCTATGGCATATTCTGTCGGTGTCACATCAAACTGGACGGCACCAGAAGCCTGTGCATTAACGACCCCAGCTAAGCCTAAAACTAACATCACTACCAAGGTAACTGTTATTAATTTTTTCACTTTG
>PWGT01000033.1 GCA_003554535.1 Syntrophomonadaceae bacterium
CTCCTTACGTGGCCTGTGCTTTTTTTAGGGCTAATATATACCGTAGCCCCCTGGCTGTTATTGATTTTCCTGGGGCTTATTGTAATTATGGGGATAATAATTAAAAGAAGAAGACAATATAAAAAGAATACACCTATCAACTTACCTTAATCTTAATATCTTATAACCACAATATTATCTGCTTACTTGCCGTAATTTTTTTTCACACCTTATTGTTTTGCTATATGATTAACCAGCATAGTTGCCCGATTACCTTTGGAATTTCCAGTTCTTCCTTTCCTTTTCCAATTCTTTTTGGGCTTTTTCTTTTTCAGTCACATCATTGGTTATGGAACCAAATATTTCTCCCCCTTCTTGCTCTTGTTTAATGGGAAATGCATAGGTTTCAAAAACTCTCTCCTTCTCATTTATGGAGATAGTTTCTTTCACAAATTGGGATTCTCCCGTCTTCCTCATTTCATTAACAGTTTTCATAAATTGGTCGGCTACTTCAGACGGTACCATCTCATAAAATGTTTTGCCTTGAATTTCTTCCGGGAAACATCCAAATAAATTTGCATATGAGTCAGATACTTCTATATACCTGCCGGAAGAGTCATAAATTGCAATAAAATTAGGGCTATTTGCGAGCAATCCCTTGTACCTTTGCAATATCTTCAATTTCTCTTCTTCCGCCCGTTTACGGGCAGTTATGTCCAGATGAATAGCCATATAACGAGTGGAACTTATTTTGATAGCCTTAATATAGTGGCAGGCAAGGGAATTATCTTTATTGCGGAACCAAAATTCACCTTGTGCAGCCCCCTCAATTTTCACTCTGTAAAAAACCTCTAGCCCATAATCTATTTCTTCTTCAATCAAACAATCTGTTACTTCCATGGCCAATATTTCTTCCCTGGTGTATCCTGTCATCTCACACATAGTATAATTTGTATCCACTATCTGCCCGTTTTCATTCCCGATAACAATTCCCACCGGCGCATTCTCAGTATATGTTTTAAACTTTTCCTCGCTGGCTCTGATCTCTTCCTCCTTTTGCTTTTGTTCGGTTATATCCATAACAAAGCCAATACCCGTAAATGTTAAATTATCCCTGTTTACATACACCCCTGCCGATTCGCGCACCCAACGAATGGCTCCATCTTTTCTAATAATGCGGTGTTCATATTCAAGAGGAATACTATCTAACTGCTCCCCAAAAAATTGGTTCATATATATTACATATTCCCGGTCGTCCGGGTATACCCTGTTAATTAAACCTTCAAAAGTTCCTTCAAATTCACCCGGCTCCAGCCCAAATAATCGTTCACATTCCGGGGACCAGTATAGAGTCTCGGTAGAAGTATCAAATTCCCAAACCCCTATCCGGGCAAATTCCTGGGCAAGAGACAACCTTCTTTCGCTCTCTAATAACTGGGCCTGAAACTTGCGATTATTTTCCATAGCAATTCCTAAGCCAACTCCTAGTATAACAAAAGAAACCATGGTGAGCCCTATATTTAATAAATTGTACTCATAAGGAGAAGCTACAATAGAGATTCCACAAAGAATGGCCATAAATATAATAGAAGCAATGCCACCTTTAATTCCTTCTTGGATACTTGCCATAAAAATTAAAACAATTCCCAGTAGTAAAATATACTGGATATGTATCCAGAAAACCAATATTAACAACAACAGTGCATAAACACTTAAAATCAGCAGTCTTTTCTTATTTATTGAGCTCCAGTTTACACTACTTTTAGATGCAACCACTACAATTGCCTCATTTCAAGGAAAAAAATTCTTGTAATCTTTACTTAACCTAAAATTTGATAATTACATATTAATTAGTGAACAACTAAAAAAGTAAAATAGTACAAAAAAACCTGTCACCAATTTTTGAACGGTTACGACAGGCAGTTTTAGCTCCATTCTTGGCAGTCAAGCAAGTGTTTATGTAAATTACGCTATTATTCATTAACTAAATTATTTGCTTTTAAGCCTAAAAATCCTTCTGGTCAGAAATATAAAATTACAAAATTTCTTTTTAAAAAATCAGCCCCCGGCAGGGGGCTGATTGAAAACACATCTAAAATTTCTCAAAATCCTTTTCATCAATAGTTAATTCCCCATTACCCTTGCCGGGTGCATTTAAACCTTTGGCCATATTTTTTTCTAAATTTTCCAATTCTCCATTATCTGGAGCTACTAAACCTCTTTTATCTTCCTCTCTTTTTGAAGACACATATTTTTCCTGCTTGCTTTTGTAGGTAGTTCCTTCTTGATCAGCAAGCTTAAAGACATTAACAAAATCTCTTAATTCTTGAGCCTCGCTGTTCATACTTTCACTGGAACTTGCAATTTCCTCAACCAGGGAAGCATTTTGTTGAGTTACCTGGTTTAATTCATCCAGTGCATTTCGAATATCACCAACTGCATTAGATTGTTCTCCTAAAGAAGCAGCTATTTCCTCGCCCAAATCAGATGTTTTTTGGGCATTTTCTATTACCTCATTAAGCACATTACTTGTATCATTCATTAACTCATTTCCTCTTTCCACTCTTTTAATGCTGTCATTAATTAAATTTTCAATTTCCTTGGCTGACTCTGCCGAACGCCCGGCTAGATTACGCACTTCAGCAGCCACCACAGCAAAGCCTCTACCCTGATCTCCGGCTCGAGCAGCTTCAACTGCAGCATTAAGTGCCAGCAAATTAGTTTGGAAGGAGATATCATTAACCTTGGAAATAATCTCTGCAATCTCCTGACTTCCTTTTGTAATTTCTTCCATGGCCCCGTTCAATTCCTGCACTACTTCATTGCCTTTAGTTACAGCATCAGAAGTTTGGTTTGCCAGCTTGTCAGCTTCTTTAGCATTCGCAGTAGTCTCTTCCAGGGATGTATTTATTTCTTCTACTGTAGAAGAAACTTCTTCCAGGGATGAAGCCTGTTCTTCTGTTCTTTGGGAAAGATCCTGGTTGCCGGAAGAAATTTCATCTGACCCCTGGGATACAGTTTCCGCAGAATTGCTTACCTGCAACATTACATCGTGGAGTTTTTCTATAAACATGTTGAACCAATAGCTCAATTCCCCTATCTCATCTTTAGCTTTTACCTGCAGACGCCTGGTGAGGTCCCCTTCCTGCCTGGCAGCCTCCTGAAAGAAATTAACAATCTCTTTTACAGGCTTGGATATCGTTTTATTGACAAGGAAAATAATGATAACAGTTACTACTAAAAGAGTACCAATCAACAAAAATATATTTGTCCATAAATTATTTTGAACGGCAGCCAAAATAGTATTTTCCTGGTCAAAATTACCTACCAGCCAATCAGTATTTTCAATGGTATTGAATGCCGCCCAGGTTCTCTCCCCGTCGTCTTCATGCTGGATTAATCCGCTCCCTTGTCCAATAACATCCTCTCCAAAAGGTTTTTGGTAGATATCATCTTCCAACAACTCCACACCATCTATATTATTTTGAGCAAGATATCTACCTTCATTGTCTACAATAAAAGTCCCTCGGGTAGCGATATCCTCTTCCTCATCAAACAAATCACCTACCACGTCTTCCCAGTTTATTACCAATGAAGTCACTCCCACAATATCTCCATTTTTATAAACTGGTGAAGCAACTGCATAAAATAATTCATCAGTAACCCTGCTAATATCAACCTCGGAAATGAATTGCTCTCCCCCTATAGCAGACTGAAAGTAGTCTCTATCGCTTAAATCCGTCCCCAGTCCGTCATCACTGGTTCCAATCACTTCTCCACCACTGTCAATGATTCTTATTCCCATCAAATTATAATTATCTTCCCTTATTTCTTCCATGATTTCATTTACAGATTCTTGATCAGCCTCATCAACCAATAACTTTCTAACTTCAGGTATATTTCCAAGACTTGCACCCAAGTTTAGCTGGTTTTGCAGGTTTGTTTCAATAAAGAGGCACATATCTTCAATCTGATTCTGCATTATGGTTTCTTCTTGGCTGCTAACCTCTGATTCAAATAGATCATAATTAATGTAAATCAAGGTTCCCATGGATAACAGACAAATAATTACTAACCCCATTACCAATTTAAAACTCAAACTTTGAAAAAATTTCATACCTCTTCCTCCTTCATAAATTTTAGTACAAACTTTTTTATAATGAAAAAGCATAATAATATGCCAGGCAGATTTGAGAGTCCTTCACTGTTGTTAAGTGTGTTAGTGTTTTTGTTGAATGTCTAAACTTGGTAATATTACATGATATCAACTTTATTACTTGCAAGGTTTAGTACTGCGGTTATACTGCTTATTATTACTTGATTTTTTCTAGATGTTAATACAGGAAGTTTTAATAAATCTGCCTGACAAATATTTTGGTAAAGTATCGTAATATTTTTAAATATTTACCTGAGCTTTATCACTTCCTATTTTAATTTTTTGCCTTTTCAGATGAAATTGGAAAACTACCTAATTTAAATAGGGAAAACACTCAATTTTTACATGTCAGTTTCTAGGGGTAATTATAAGGAAATTCTAATCCAGCATATCGAATTAACTATAATATTAAAAACAATATAGACTTTGCTGCTCAGCCTTATTGTGATAGGATTGGCATAGTAAAAACCATCAAAACAACAAATTATTTCCATCACTTGTATTTAAAAAACACCTCAACAAGGAGGAATCTTAAAATGTCTACTGTTTATTTCACGTCACGAAGGGCTACGTCTCGTGAAGAAAGTTTGCCCCTCAAATTGGAAAAACTGGTGGAAAGCTCAGGTATAGAAAAAATTATTACCCCTGGAGACCTGGTGGCCATAAAACTCCATTTCGGAGAAAAGGGTAACACCACTTTTATTTCTCCTGTGCTTGTTCGCCGGGTAGTAGATAAAATAAAGGAACATGGTGGAAAACCTTACTTATGCGATACCAATACCTTGTATGTGGGAAGCAGGTCAAATGCAGTGGATCACCTCCAAACCGCCATCGAAAATGGCTTTTCGTACGCAACTGTGGGAGCTCCTTTAATCATAGGCGACGGGCTGCGGGGTAGAAGTTATCAATTGGTAGAAATCAACCAGAAACATTTTGAATCAGTAAATATTGGCAAGGAAATGTTTGAAGCTGATTCTACTGTGGTTTTATCCCACGTAAAAGGACATATTTTAACCGGTTTTGGAGGCGCCTTGAAAAACTTGGGCATGGGCGGAGGTAATCGGGCCGCAAAGCAGATGATGCATTCTCCGGTAAAACCCAAAGTAAGAGAAGATAAATGCCAGGGATGTGGTATCTGCCTCAAGTGGTGCCCGGAAGAAGCTATAAGCCTTGTTCAGGGCGAGAGCGGCAAAATAGCCAGTATAGACCAGGAAAAGTGTGTGGGTTGTGGGGAATGCTTGATGGTCTGCAAGTATAATTCCATTAAAATACGGTGGCGCTCCGAAATAGAGAGTGTCCTGGAAAGAATGGCCGAACATGCTTTGGGGGCCATAAAAAATAAAATGGATAAACTTCTTTGCATAAATTTCCTCCTGGATGTTATCCCTGACTGCGACTGTAACAGCTGGAGTGATGCCCCCGTAGTTCCGGATATCGGCTTGCTAAGCTCCAGAGACCCCGTATCTATTGATGCCGCTTCCTTAAATTTAATCAATCAACAGGCGGGATTGGCTGGAACAGCCTTATCAGAAGGCCTATCTCCTGGAGAAGATAAATTTAAGTCACTACATCCAAACTCAAATCACTGGTACACCCTGGAATATGCCGCCAAAATGAACATGGGAAGCCTGGAATATGAGTTAAAAGAAATTTAAGTTTTATTTTATGATCCGGTCGTTACGAAAATCATTCCAAACATTTTCAAACCAATTTTCTTTTTGAGGGAGGGGGTTAACTGGTTCCCACCGGCAGTGGCATTCCCCTTCTTCATATATTACTTTCTGGATATAGTGGCTTAAAGAACCATCATCTAGAGAGAAACGGAAGTCTTCGGGAAGTTTTTCAATAGGAAGCTTCCCTTCCGGGTCATAAACTATATAGGAGCTACGGCTTTTGCCTTCGTTTTTAATATAATCCGTTATAGCAGACAAATAAATATACTGACATAGCAGCATATCATAATTTAAAAATGCCTCCGCCAACTCCTCAGTTGAAGACAGCCTGGTTTGCTCCGCTAAGGATGCCAGCTGTTTCCGAGCTTCTTCTGCTCCAATTTCAGCTGCTTCCAAGGAACGAATATGGGCCCCTCGTTGAGACATTCGCTCGCCTATTTCCTGTTTTATATCTTTTACATTGCTTCTGCCGCCTAGTTGTTCCATAAATTTCCCGGCCAGCTCTATTTTCTGCTGAATCTGTTTTTCCGTCATTTGGAGGAATTCCTCGGTGTTCGGTGGCTGGTCTTGATAACGAGCCGCAATGAACTGGGCAGCCCTTGTGCTCCCGACTTGTCCGGAATTCAAAGCGCTGCCCCCCGGCCGGTAAACTCCATGGCTTCCATTGACTTCTCCCACCGGAAAAAAATGTTGAAGATTGCTCTCCCACCATATATTGCCAGAAAGCCCCCCGTTGTTGTGTTGGGCACAGACAGCCAACTCCAGGTATTCTTTAGTCAAGTCAATCCCGTTATTTTTATAAAGATCAATAGCTGGCTGATTCATATGGGCCAGCCTTTCGATGGGAGTTCCAAATAGAGCTCCGGAATTTTGCAAGTAATTGTAACTCTCTTCTCCCAGCAAGTTGAAATCCAGTTTGCCGTTTTGGCTTCCCCATCCCGGGTTCTTCAAAAAATCGAGCCAAACCCTTCTGCCCTTGATCACGGTTTCATTATAAACCAATATATCTATTAAAGAGGAACCGTAATTATTCACTTTAGACGAATCAAAGGGCCACTGATAACCCTTTAAAAAGATGGTATCCATCATTCTGCCGGGGTCTTCAAAATATTCTTCCAAAAATTCTTTTTCATCATTGCCATCCCGGTCTGTAGATACGTAACGAGGAAGGACCTGTTGATAGGTACCGGATAGATTCCACCGGAATTTGATGGAAGAAAGCCCGAACTGAGATTCAGTCAAGTTTCTACCTTCTGCTCCTGCTTCGAAAGCTATGCCGGTTGCCCCGGTTTGACTTTCCGGATATACAGAAGTTGAGTACATGGCCCCCGGCCCACCGGTAGCATAAACAACATTGGTACAGTTAAATAGAACGTAACGCTCGTCAGGCTTTGCTAGCCGGTTTAGATTAAGGGTAATCAATCCCAAGGTTTTTGTTTTTTGAGAATCAGTTAAGATACCAATGACCCGATAGCCGTCAAAAATGTCAATTTCCTTATTATGCACCTGTTCTTCCAGCTTTTCGGTCATGTAATGCGAGGTTAGTGGGCCTACAGAAGTGCCTCTTTGCCGGGGATCATGGTCAGTCTTATAACCTATGTATTCCCCGTATTGGTTATGGGGAAAGGGCACCCCGATTTCCACCAGATGAAAGAAACCTTGAGGTGAAAGAGCAGCCTCCACCATGGCTATATCGCCATCCATACTGCCTCCGTTAAAAAGAGTTTGAGCCATCTCGTCCACGGAATCGGGTACTCCTCCACAAAGAGTAAGTTTATAGTAGGTTTGCTTGTCAGAGCCAGTGTTCCGGGAAGTACCTTTTTTTAACCCTTCGGTGATTAAGGCAATATCTTTCTGCCCGAAATGATAAAGCCTATCAGCAGCGTTAAGGCCGGCAGCACCGCTACCTACCACCACGGTATTTAGAGAATATACCTGCAAGTTTATGCCACGCCAATCAATAACCTGTTTTTCCATGTATTTTACCTCCCTGTCAATTTTTGCAATATAATATGAGAAACTTGTCTCTGTTAGTAATTACTCAGGCACATCTGCTGTGACAGGGGGACGGTTCCATCGTCTTCCCTTCGGACCTACGCTTCGCTCCGGTGACGCTCGAACCGTCCCCACAGTTACAGCTTAACTCTTATCTTCCTTAATCCTGGCCTGAGTAGTTACCTCTGTTTTAATCCATGTTTTTTCCTCTAGGTTAGCTAATCAAACCTTTTTAAACAACCAGTGAATTTTTTATATTTAAAAGTTACCCCTTTTTCTGGCTCCAGAATTAA
>PWGT01000191.1 GCA_003554535.1 Syntrophomonadaceae bacterium
CTTCCTGCAGGGCGGTCCGCTTCGGCCTGCTCTTCGTCGGCTATGGCAACCGCTCACTAAATGTCGCTTTCGCCGACCCCCTCTCCGGCTCTCAAAACCGGAACGCAGGGACAGGTCCCTTGTCCCACTTTTCCAGGAACAATAATTAGCTCCCTCCACCCCATCTTTTTGCGATGAGGCACTGGAAGCATAGAAGCATATTAGCCCCTCCCTGAACATAGCTTTTTCGCTCCCACAAAATTTTACTGCCCAAAGTAATTCTGCCTCCAAGCATTTATTAAGGTATACTGGCTTCATAAATAAAAGTTATATTACCCCTATCTATTGCTTTCTTTATAAGAAAGTGGGACAAGGGACCTGTCCCCGCGTCCCGCCATGAGAAGTTTTTTTGAAGTGTTGAAAAAATATTTTATGATAAATGCTAATTATTTGTTCAGAACAAATAAATTTTTAGCAGGATAATGTTAAAATAAGGAGAACGAATTTATTAAGGAATTTATTAGAAATTGATTTTATTTTGATTTACAGGAAATCGGGAGGTGGCAGTTATTTTAGGGAAAAACCAGGATAATGGAAAATTTAAAAACCTGGTGGAAGACCTTTGGCCTGATATTGTGATGCAATTGGATACAGATCTGAAATTAATTTATAGCAACCAGAAAGCTGAAAAGGAATTCCAATTATCTCAAGAAAATATGCTTGGCAAAAGGCTTGAAGATTTAATTGATACTTTCAGTGAATTGTTGACTATAGAGCCCGGTACACCTGAAATTATTGAATTATTAAACACTAGTCTTCATTCTGCAGAGGAGCAAGAACTTTACATAAGCCTCCTTTTCAACGAGGGAAGGAAGTATTTTTGGACAAGGATTATTCCCGAAAAAGAATCGCTGGGCTCCGTCCAGTCAATTTGGATGGCTTGGATAGATGTTACTAAGGAAAAGAAAACAGAAGAAACATTGCGTCAATCTGAAAGAAAATACCGAGAAATATTTTCAGCCATTGAAGAAGGGTATTATGAAGTTGACCTCAAGGGGAATTTTGTTCTTTTTAATGAGTCTTTATGTGAAATGATAGGTTATTCCAGAGAAGAACTAATTAATTTGAGCTACAAGGATATTTACAAAAATACGGATGAGGTTTTTAAAACCTATAACCGGGTATATAGAACTGGAGAGCCAGAAAAAGCAGTTAATTGGCCGGTGGTAACTAAAAGTGGCAAAGAAATTTTTGTAGAGATATCCATTACTTTACAACATGATAGTGAAGGAAAACCAATTGGATTCAGAGGAGTTGCCCGGGATATCACCGAACGTAAATTAGCTGAAGAAGCTCTACAAGAGAGTGAAGAAAAATTCAGGGTATTAGCTGAATCATCTCCTATGGCGATAATGATGTATCAAGATGATTACTATGTTTATGTAAATCCTGCAGCAGAAGAAATATCAGGATACTCCAAGGAAGAACTTTATGAGATGAAATTTTGGAAGTTTGTTCATCCTGATTATAAAGAGATTGTTAAGGGAAGAGGGCAAAAACGTCAGCAAGGAGAAAAAATTACCCCTACCTATGAACTGAAAATGATAACCAAACAGGGAAAAGAAAGATGGGTGTCTCTGACAGGGGCAACAACTCACTTTCGGGGAAGGCCTGCCGGTTTTATTACAGTAATGGATGTAACTGAAAGGAAAGAAGCTGAAGAAGCTTTGCGGAAGTCTGAAGAAAAGTATCGCAGGATACTTGCTACTATGGAAGAAGGATACTATGAAGTTGATCTGGCTGGCAACATTACCTTTTGTAATGAATCTGCTTGTAACATGGCAGGCTATAAATATGAGGAGTTGCTGGGTGCAAGTTTTAGGGAGCTGTGCAAAGAACCGGATAAGGTTTTTCAAAGTATAAAAGAAGTGTATAAAACTAGAAACCCTTACTATACCCTAACTCTTGAAATTGTGAGGAAAGATGGTTCTAATGTCTACATAGAAACTTCAGTGACACCTATTATAAATGAGAATGAAGAAATAACTGGATTCAGAGGTGTATTTCGGGATATTACTGAACGTTACCGGTTTGAGGAACAATTGAAATACCTGAGCTTACACGATCAGTTGACGGATTTATATAATCGGGCCTATTTTGATAATGAATTAAATAGGTTGGAGGGAAGTAGAGAATATCCTATTACGATTATTTCTCTGGACCTGGATGGGCTAAAGATGGTGAATGATACCATGGGCCATGCCCAGGGGGATGAACTTCTGGTCAGGTTCGCTAGGATATTACAGGATCTTTTTAGAAATTCCGATATAATCGCCAGGGTAGGCGGAGATGAATTTGCTGTGATATTGCCTCACACGGATAATATTACCGGGCAAAAAATAATGGAGAGGGTTGAAAGTGCCCTTGAAAAATACAACCAGGGATGGGAACAAGAAGAGAAATTGCCTATAAGTGCCTCTATAGGAATGGCTACTACTCAAGGCCAAGGGAAAACTCTTGAAGATACTTTCAAGGAAGCCGATGATTTGATGTATCAGGATAAAATGCGTAAAGGTATTTATAACCGTTCTCAAATGGTGCAGGCTTTGATATCCATATTAGTTAAAAAGAACTTTGTTAACAGGGAAGATGTGCAGAGGTTGGAAAACTTATGTATAAGAGTGGGAAAAAAAGAAAATTTATCGGAAAAACAACTTTCCAATCTGGAGCTTATGGCCAGAATGCATTATATAGGGACTATAGGTGTACCGGATTCTATTCTTTTGAAAGAAGAAAAACTTACCCCTGAAGAATGGGAAGTTCTGAGGCAACATGTAGAAAAGGGGTATCGTATTGCCCTATCCTCTGTGGATCTGGCAGAGGTGGCAGATTTAATATTAAAACACCACGAGAGATGGAATGGAACTGGCTATCCTTTAGGGTTGAAGGGAGAAGAAATTCCAGTAGAATGCCGTATTTTGGCTATAGCTGATGCTTATGAATCAATGACTCATGATAGGCCTTACCGCAAAGCAGTGAACATTGAAGAAGCCAAAAACGAATTGAGGCGCTGCGCGGGCAATCAATTTGACCCAAACTTAGTAGAAACATTTCTCACGGTAATAGGAGAAGATTAAACAGGAAGTGATTGCTTTTTGTCTGCAACGAAAATTGTGCTCAAAGATTATTTGCCCCAAGAAATAAGAAAACTAATTCAAGAAATGAATGAACCTTCTTATCGGGCAGAACAAATTTTGGATTGGATGTACAAGAAAAAGGCCATCAATTTTGCAGAAATGACCAATTTGCCTTCAAGTTTAAGGGATAAGTTAGCCATGGATGCGGAGCTTATCACCCTTCAGCTGGCAGAAAAAGTAACTTCTTCTAAAGATGGCACAGAGAAATTTTTATTTAAGACCAGGGATAACGAATTTATAGAATGTGCACTTATGAAGCAAGATTATGGCAACACAATCTGTGTTTCTTCTCAGATTGGATGTGGGCTGGGATGTGTTTTTTGCGCTTCTGCTAAAGGTGGATTGGTCCGCAACCTGAGCGTAGGAGAAATGATTGATCAGGTTATCTTGGCTGAGAAGAAAATGTCGGGAAAAGACAAAATAAATAATATTGTAGTGATGGGTATGGGGGAGCCGTTGCATAATCTAAGCAACCTGCTTAAGTTTTTGGAAATGCTCAATTCTGATGATGGTCTGGGTATAAGTTTTCGCAACATTACGGTTTCCACAGCAGGCATAGCTCCCCAAATAGTAGAGCTTGCTGTAAAAAGACTTCCCATCACTCTGGCAGTTTCTTTGCATGCCTCTGACAATGAAACTCGGTCCACGTTAATGCCTATAAATAAAAGATATCCTCTGGAAGAGTTATTAGCTTCTTGTAAATTATATGTAGACAAAGTGGGCAGGAGAATTACTTTTGAATATATCTTGCTTAAAGATATAAATGATAGTGTGAAACAAGCCAAAGATTTGGTTCACCTTTTAGAAGGTATGCTGTGTCATGTTAATTTGATACCTGCTAATCCGGCTACAGAGAGGGAATTGCTAAGACCCCCACAAAAACGCATTAAAGAATTTCACAACATATTAGATAAGAATGGGATACCTGTCTCAATACGCAGAGAACAGGGTACTGATATAGAAGGTGCATGTGGGCAATTGCGGCGTAGATATTATGAAAAAGATGGAATATATCTTGAGAAAAAATAAGTATAGAAATATACAGTATAAAAAATCCCTGCAACCTTAATGAAGATGTTGCAGGGATTTAAGATTTAAGATGTATAAAGTTACTAACTTAGGAAAACCTCAAGATTTATTCGTCTTCGTACATTTTTTCAATCAAATCTGCGTATTTATCAGATACTACTTTTCTCTTTACCTTTTGGGTAGGTGTAAGTT
Source organism: Syntrophomonadaceae bacterium (assembly GCA_003554535.1). The sequence continues at coordinate 4,398 of PWGT01000191.1, forward strand.
CTCCAGTTTCCTGAGTCCATTCGGCATCCAGAAGAGTAAATTTGCGGATTTGCTCTACTCGTGCAAATTCTTTCGTTCTTTCATCAATTTCATTACGGTAAAAATCAATAACCTGCGGATGATTGAGCAATTCATTTACATTATTATAATTTATTCCTTGTTGCTTAGCCCAGTTTTCCAGTTCATCAAAGGTTGGAACTACAAGAGCTGAAAGGTATTTCCGTTTATCACCAATAACAGCAATTTGCTCGATAAAACGGGATTCTTTAACACTATTTTCAATGTTCTGCGGGGAAATGTTTTTACCGCCTGCAGTTACAATTATGTCTTTGATTCGACCAGTAATTCTTAAGAAGTCTTCATTGTCGATTTCTCCTACGTCACCGGTTCGGTAAAAACCATCAGGAGTTATAGCTTCTTGGGTGGCTTCCTCATTCTTGTAATATCCCAGCATTATTTGAGGGCCTCTGGCCATTACTTCCCCATCTTCACCAATCCTTAATTCTGTTTCTTTAATTTTTTGTCCTACCGTTCCTACTTTTATGTTCCAGGGACGGTTAAAAGTCAAAATGGGGGAAGTTTCGGTTAAGCCATAACCTTCTAATATCTTAAGCCCCATTCCAATAAAAAATTCTGCATCGGCAGGTGCGAGAGGGGCTCCTCCCGAAATAGCATAACGAAGTTTATCCATTCCCAGAGTTTCTTTCAATTTGGAAAAGACAAGTTTATCTGCAAGTTTGTATCTGTTGCTTCTTATTTTTTGATCTTTACAGACTTTATGCAAGTTTTTCTTGGCTTGGTTTGTTGCGAAGTTGAACATAGCAACTTTTGCCTTGGAAGCTCCTTCTAACCTGGAATAAATTGTAGCGTGGATTTTTTCATAAATACGAGGCACACAGATAATGACGGTGGGACGAACATCCACAAAATCTTCCATTATGGTGTTTATATCTACGGCAAAAGCGGTTTTAGATCCGCAAAAAACTGCTCCGTGAAAACCAGTTGTTCTTTCCAAAGAATGGGAAAGAGGCAGGAAGGAAAGAAAAACATCGTTTTCGTTTATTAAGAATTCACCAGTATTGGGGTCTTTCATTTCATGCATAGTATAAGCCACGTTAGAATAAAGATTATTATGGCTAAGCATAACCCCTTTGGGCTTACCAGTTGTTCCGGAAGTATAAATAATAGTAGAAAGGTCATCAGGTTCAATAGAATTTATTCTATTGTTGAATTCTTCTTCCGCCGGGTTTTCTTTTCCTTCTTTTAAAGCTTGTTCCAGGGTTTTTACTCCTGTTTCATTGCCGGTGTAATCGTCAAAAATAATATATTCTTCAATTAGTGGTAGGTTGTCCTTTACCTTAAGCACTCTTTCTAGCTGATCGTTATTGCCTACCATGCAAAGTTTGGCGTCTGAATGTTCCAATACGTACTCTGCTTCTTCTGAAGAGTTAGTGGCGTAAATAGGGACATCAACCGCACCAATTGAAGTTATAGCAAGGGCTGCCAAATGCCATTCGTAACGATTGAAAGCAAAAATAGAAACGCAATCTCCTTTTTCAATACCCTTGGAAATTAGATAATACCCTAAATTGCGCACCATGTTGTTCATTTCATTCCAAGAAAGATCGGTATAATTACCATCTTTTCCCCTATAGGCGCAGTAAGGCTTATTCTTTAGTCGTTGAGCATTGTTTTGAAATACTGCAGCAATGGAATTCTCTTTGAACTGGCTCATAGTGACCTCCTTTATTTTTTTAAAAATTTAACTTAAATCTATGCTTTGAATTGTTAAAATAATAACATAATTTTGCATTATAAGTCAACTGCAAAAGTTTTAATCTGGGCTTCAACCGTCGTTTTGAAATTAATCTATAATTTAATGAATGAAAAATTTATTTTGTTTCATCCTAGCTTACAGAAATGTGCTGGAATTTGAAAAGTGTTTTTGAAAAGGGGGGAGATCGATTGCTTATTGTAATTGTGAGAACGATTATTTTATTAGCACTGGTTATAGTAGTGATTAGAATTATGGGGAAAAGGCAAGTTGGACAGATGCAGCCTTACGAACTGGCTATCTTGATTATGATTTCTGCTCTTGCTGCTATCCCTATGGAAGATATTGGCATCCCGCTTTTAAACACCATCATTCCAATTTTATTGTTATTTTCTATTCAAATTATCTTATCTTTTGTTGCTCTAAAAAATGAAAGGATTAGAGCATCTCTTGATGGGCGTCCCAGTATTGTGGTGCAACATGGTAAAATATTAGAATCAGAATTGCGAAATCAGCGAGTTAATTTGAATGATTTGCTGGAATTATTAAGGTTGGCTGGTTACCCTAACCTTTTGGAAGTGGAGTATGCTATCCTAGAAACCAATGGAAGTATAAGCATTATTCCCAAGTCGCAATCTCGCCCTGTAACTCCCTATGATCTTGGTATAAAAACAAGTTATGAAGGGTTGTCCTATCCCCTTGTAACTGATGGTAATATCAATTATGAAAACTTGAAAAATATCCGGTTAAGTGAGGATTGGTTAAAAACTGAGTTAGCCAGACTTGGCTATACTAGGTTAAAAGATGTATTTTTTGCCAGCCTGGATACTGGAGGAAACCTGTTTGTACAAGCTAAGGAATAACCTGAGAATGACAAAACAGCTACAAGAAGTAAGTAAAATGTTGGAAGGAAAAAAATAAATGAAACTGGTAATAAGCATAATGGTTTTAGTAGTTTTTATAATCGGAAGTGCTACCGTATTTTATTTTTATTCGGCAACCATCCATGAGGAACTTCATGATATTATTGAAAAAATTGAAGAAGCTGCTCTGGAAGATGACTGGGAGAAAGTTAATAGAAAAAATGATAGTTTACAGGAACTTTGGAGTAAAGGAGACGCCCTGTGGACTCCCGTAATAGATCATAAAGAGGTAGATAGGGTTGATGAGGCAATTACCCGTATAGATGCTCTTTCCCGTCTTTGCTTGAAAGACGAATTACTTGTGGAAATTGTTACTGCCAGGCGTTTGATATCACGCCTTCAAGATAACGAAAAGCCCACATTGCAAAGTATTTTTTAGCCAGGAAAAGGTTTTTGGGGAATAACTGCAGAATTAACATTTTGATTATTTGTTTAATATTTCTTTCGCAATATGGGAGTGAATAGGTTTATCTTATGGAGAATTGGTATGTATCACAAAATTCAGCGGTAACCTTGGGCCTGCCTTTTTACAGCAACACTAATTTAAGCCATTTAAAGCAAGCTATAGATTCAATTTTAAATCAGTCTCATGTTCCGGAAGCGATCCATCTGTTGCAAGACGGTCCAGTATCTAAAGAATTATCTTATCTGGTAGAAGATTATAAACAAAAAAATGAGCAAATCGAACATATAATATTTTCCCAAAATCAAGGACTTCCATATGTTTTAAATTATTCCATACTGCATTCTGTTACCAGTTACTATGCTCGAATGGACTCAGATGATATTGCCCACCCGGAAAGAATTGAAAAACAAAGGATTTACTTGGAGGAGAATCCTGGTATAGACATCTTAGGAACTGAAGCATGGGAGTTTACCGGAGACCCTTGGAAAGAAG
>PWGT01000101.1 GCA_003554535.1 Syntrophomonadaceae bacterium
ATCGATATTTGGCCTGCCACCAGCATTGAAAACGGTCAATAAAAATTTTAAGCTGGCCAGAGACAGTGCCAAAATAAACAGGCGAAGCTACTACCAAGCCTTGTGCTTCTTTTATCCGGGAATAAATGTACTGCATATCATCATCCAATATGCATTCCCCTTCCTTAGCACAAAAATCACAAGCCTGGCACATTCCAATATTTAAATAATGAATCCTACATATTTCGGTTTCCCAGCCTTGAGATTTTACCCCCTCCACAAAAGAATTTAATAACAACCCCGTATTCCCGTTACGGCGCGGACTTGAAGAAACCGCCATTAATAATGACAAGTTTACACCTCATTTCATTGTACTTTTTCAGTTGAATTACACGGCGCAATGGCCTGGCACCAAATGAAGGGTCATATCCCTTTTGAGCCAGAAACGCGACGGTTTTCTCATCCCAGGTAATAGTCTAGATCATATTCCCTTTCCGCTTTTTCAATTTGGGTCTTAACTTCTTCAATTTCTTTTTTTAATTGATCTGATCCGCTGCACGGATTCTTTTGAAAGTAAATTTGGGGGGAAATCATCTTATACTAATTTCCGGAGCATCTCTTGTGCTGATAATATTCAGGATCATCTTCAATTATTTCTGTGACTACCACATTGAATTTCTTAGCCAGGTCTATCTCATAGGGGTTGGGAATTTGCTCCAGGTTTTCTCCTCTATAAAAGACCCTGACTTTGGGGCGCAAAGGATAGCCGGGGGGGTTGTCTACTACCAACCCACTCTCATCATTACTCAAGTACACGTGGGTTCCTATCGGATAACCCGCCACAAATGATAAAAATAACTGCAAATAGTCCACATTAAAGCTGGCACCAGATACAGAAAATATTTGTATTGCTTCATGAGGGCGGTAAGCCTTGCGATAGGGGCGGTCTGCGGTCAAGGCATCATAAACATCTATTATAGCAACTGCTTGAGCAGCTGGTTCTATTTCGCCATTTTTTAACCCATTAGGATAACCACTTCCATCATAACGTTCATGGTGCTGAAGGATAATATCTCCCGCTAAGTTTGAAAAGTTCGAATTATTTTTAAACAGCTTATACCCTTTTTCCGGGTGCGATTTAATCATATCGTATTCATCTTCAGTAAGGTAATCGGTTTTTTTCAAAACTTTGCCGGGAATCTTTGCTTTACCCAGATCATGAAGCAAACTACCTAAAGCTACCTGCTTCATATTTTCTCGCTCATAACCCATTTTGATAGTCATCAAAGAAGAAAGCACCGAAACATTGACACAATGAGCAAAAGTATAATTATCAGCGGTACGGATATCCACCAAATTAATCATGTTCTCTTTGCTTTCTAATATCTCATCAATTATTCTAGTTACAACTTTCTCCATTCTTTTTTCCAAGTGGTGGATCTTTCCTCTATATTTACCATTGGAATCCTTGCTAATGTCCATTATTTCCCTTACGAAGGAACAGGCCTCCAGGCGGGTTTCTTCAGAAACTACATCCTCCACTACAACGCCTTCCAATCTTTCATCATACACATAAATACTTTTTACTTTTAAAGTCTTGAGCTGCTCAATGTATTCTGGTCGCAGCTCAATACCATCCTTTAAGAGGCACTCCCCGCCAAGGCCATAAATAGGGCGAGCAACCACCATGCCTGGTCTAGCGTTTTTTATGTCGATCTTTCTCTGGATGTTATTCACCCCCGAACTACCTCGAATGAAAAAACTCTTTTCATCAACAGGCATTTTCATAATTATTATATTTATAATCAATTATACAATAATTGTTGTATTTTCTCAAATGATCTAAACATTTTTTAATTTTTGTAATGCTAAAATTAACACACTCCTTTTCACGAGACAACTATTTAGATAAATAAATTACTTTTTTTGCCTTACTTTGATCCCAGTTTATTGAAAAAATCTATATGTTGCATGGCAATGGAATCCCAGGTAAACTTGTCATAAACTGTTTTCAAACCATTGTCCACCAGGCTCTTACTCTTTCCTTCATCTTCTAAAATCTTATCAATTGCTTTTGCCAGTTCTTCCTTTTCCTTGGGATTTGCAAAAAAGGCATCGTAATCATCTTTGAGGAAATGGGTGATTCCTCCCAACGAAGTCACCACCACTGGAGTTCCACAAGCCATGGCCTCAATTACAGTCATTCCAAAAGGTTCAAAACGGGAAGAAAGCACAAATACCTGCGCATTTCGATAAAATGTCGCCATATGCTCATCGGGAACGTAGCCTGACAATATGACCCGATCTTCCAAATCATAACTGCGGGCAATTTCTATCAACTCGTTTTTCAAATCAATCTCTGGCTGCTTGGGATTGCTAGAGCCTCCACCAATCAACAAGTAAAGATCAGGGTACTTGCGGGCCAGCAGGGAGAAAGCATGTACCAACAAATCAAAACCCTTGTTGTGATCTATGCGAGCGAGAGCCAGAACGTATTTTTCCGGCAGTCCCAATTTCAAATCTTCCTCTCCCTCCTTAAGGGGGCGAAAGGTTTCCACATCCACACCGGGAGGGATAATTACCATATTTTCGCTTTCATAGTCATAATAGTGCTTGTAATTGTCTTTTTCGTTTTTGGTGGTACAGGTGATTCCACGGGCTTTACTGAAAATTTTCTTTTCCTGTTCAATGCGCTCCGTAAAACGGAACATTTCTTCTGCCCCCGGCACCTCTTTAAATCTATCTTGTTTCCAGGCCCCCAAGGAATGAGAAGTATGCACAAACCAGTATCCCATACGTTCTGTTAATTTCATGGCTACATACCCCGCATCCCAGTAGTGGGAATGAAATATATCGTATTCCAGGTTATTTTCCCGAATATACTGCTCCATATTGTCCACATATTCATCCAGGTAAGGTAAAAGCTCTTCCTTGGGAATAAATTTGTCGGGGCCACAGGGGATGCGTACAACCCGAACATCTTCGTTAACTGACTCTTCCGGCAAACGTCCTTCAAAGTTTCTGGTGAAAATATCTACTTTACAACCTGCCTGGCGAGCCAAGCCCTTGGCAAGCTCCAATACATAAACAACCTGGCCCCCGGTATCAGTTGCTCCCAATACTGGTTGGGGGTCAAAATATCCATGGATGCTTAACATAGCAATTCTGTTCATAAGTGCTCCTCCTTTTATTGCTTAAATTACCTTTCCTTTGCCTCTTCCTCGGGAGGTGGAATAATTATATGAGCCAATTCCTTATGCTGGGATATGATCCCGTGCTCAATAGAAAGTACTTTTTCCAGAAATTCTGTAGCCGGATCTCGGGAACGCTTCAGCCGGCTCTTTTTGGTCTGGCGATAGTCTCTGTCTATGAAAGCCTTTATATCAATGTTGGGAAGAGAGGTGGTGTAAGTACCTTCCGCAATCACTACGTCTACATCATCTATTTCCACTTCTTCTTCGGTTACCCTGTCTTCATCAAAAATAACCAGGGGCTTGGTAATTTTACTCTTTTTGCCTTCTTTTATATCTTCCACATTCTCTTCCATTAAATCTAATTTAACTTCTTGCATTCCTACCCAGTTAATATCCTCTTCTCTTTTTTGATGGTTTGTTTTAGGCGGATATATAAAGTAATCATCCTGCTGCAGAATTAAAGCCTTATATCCTTCTTTTTCGCAAAGCTCGGACAACACTGCCGCAGTTTCCGATTTTCCGCAACCGGATTCACCAGCCACAGACACTGCTACCGGTCTATCAATCTCTTCCAGCATAGGCTTCAATTGCTCAAATACTTTTGCTGCTGACTGGCGATGGTATTCTGTGATTACCAGTTTATCCCCGATCATGGCGTTTCCCTCCTTTAACTGAAAATTTTTCCTTCACCTATTTTAATTCAACAAAAAAATAAATAAAACCTTTTACTTTTTAATTTCACTTATAACCACCCAATAAATAAACCTCAATACTTGTCTACTCCACCTGGAAACATTCAAACAAGACTCCAAAATCAATGTTAGCTATCTGGCGCCGGTTGTAGCGCTCATATAAGGAATCAAATCCATCTTTCAGGTGATGGGAAGTAATGCCATGAGAGATAGATAAAAAAGCCTCAATGTAGGCAGCCAGGTCATCGCACCCTTTTATCATTTCACCATCCACTGGAGAAAACTCGTCTTGATTATACTTTTCTCCTATTTCGTCCGCTTCTACAAAAGTAACTTCTCCGTTGAGTATGACTTTGTTTTTAAATTCATCAGTAATATAATACTTTATCTCCCGGTGCCAGGTGGAAGGCAACAGGGGCAGAATCCTTTCCTCTACCTGCCGTTGCTCAATTTCCTTTATTATCTCGTCCAACCCTTCAATTGATCGTTTTATAGGTGAAATAATATCCCGAGTTAGAACCTCGGGTAAATCATGAAACAGCCCCGTAAAATAATTATTACACACCCTCTGGTAGCAAGCTTTCATTTCCATGGAACACAAGTAAGAAAGCATGGCTACTACCAGCATATGACCCAGAACGGAAGTTTCCGGCACCCGGGGCGAATGAGCCCATCTTTGTTGAAAGCGCAACTGACCAACCAGGTCTAAAAATTTGTATGTTTTCTTGCCCAGGCCCAACTTTTGCACCCCGGCAAGCTCGTAATGTTCTTCCAGTTCATTTTCAATTTTCAAGCGGGTATCTTCTACCCCATATATGCTTTTATTTAAATCGTATATAATTTTAAATTCCCAATTGGTAGCCAAATAATGCGCTGCTCGCAATATTTTCTTTTCCAGCAGACAGTAATTGGGGTCGAACAAATACTTCTCGAATTTTGCCAGAAAATCCCCTTTGATGCCAGAAACATAGTCATTTAGCTGCTCCAAAACCCACTTGTTTAATTTTTCCCCTTTTTCCATCATTAATTTATGAAAAATTGGCGGTTTAATATCAGTAAGGATAATACGGTGTAAAAATTCAAATATGCCTCCCTCAATTAATCCTTTCCAGTCAACCTGAGTGCCGCGATCACTTTCTTCAAAGCGGGCAATCATATAAGCTATCACCATCTTGTGAGATTGCTTGTCCAGTTCAGTAAAACCCTTGAAACGGATATGATCATTCCATCTTTGAATATGAGCCGCCTCGTAAATGAGTTCCAGTAATTCTTTATTTATCATTGCAATCCCCCATTGCTATAATCTAGCACCACATCAGCCTATGGCCTATTTTCGGGATCTGCCGCGATAGATTTTATTCCCTTTGCGGGTAGATTTTATCTGCCTTTCAATAATTTTTTTAGGTTTTTCTTTGAAATAAAGGCAGTCCATACCTGACGACTGACGTACCACATCAGCAGGAAACCACCTGGTCTTAAAATCCAGGGCCTCACACCCTTTGGGGAAATTATGATCCCAAGTAATATAAAAATGCTGACACCTGAAACAGTTTACTCTCCTGCTCATGCACAATCTCCTTCTATTAGGTTGTTTCTAACTGCAGCTTGCTCTGCAGTTTGCTTTCCGAAATACCTAAAGTGTTTTTTCACATTTTAAAACCAGGAAATCATTCTTCTTTGATAAAGCTAACTGTATTTTCTACATAATCCAGGTATTCTTGTATTTCTGCTGATTTGCGATTATCGTCCCATCCATAATAATCTGCCATAATTTCTGCTACCCCGGAAGCTAACTCCGGTTGCAAATAATGCCAAATCATCCACTGGGCTTCGGTTCGCCGACAAAGAACATCTATCAATTTGGGAGCATTTTCGCGTTCCAGAATAAACCTTATTTCTGCCTCACAATGAGGATAACCTTCTAACAATGGTTCTCCCAGGGACGGATTCGCCTTAATATCCTCCAGGATTTGAAGCCCCTGGGTTCCAAATTGAAGATATAAGTAATCCAACTGCTCGGGCCAGGAAACTTCCAAACACCTATTCTGCGCGGCCTGGCGGTCAAATTCTTTCCTGCTCATCCCCACCAGGAAGGGCTGCTTGGAAAAGCCTCTCTTGTTATACTCTGTTTTACTAAAACGAGGCAAATACCCTTCCTTCACCAGGTAAAAGAGAAGATCTTCTGCCATGCGGCGATGAGTTGTGGATTTTCCACCTCCGATAGTTACAATCCCTTCGCTGGTGGTAAAAATCTCGTGAGTCCGAGAAACATCAGATTCATGCTTGGCCCCTTCCTGTTTTACAAGTGGCCTTATACCAGCGAATGTGCCAATTATGTCATCATAGGTTAGCATGGCATGGGGAAACATACGATTAACCGTGCGTAAAAGATAGTCGCAATCTTCTTTTTTGCACCAGGGTTCGTCAAGATTTGTAGATTCTTTGTAGTATTCAGTATCGGTTGTACCAATAACCGATACTTTGCCCCGGCGTAACACGAAGAAAAAGCGTCCATCATCAAAAGAGCGAATACCAAAAGCATTACGGTTGCCAATCCTTTCGTTAGGTACTACTATATGAACACCCTTGGTGGGATATATCTTGGAATCAGTATGTCCGGCTCTCTGTAATACCTCATCAGTCCAAACTCCCGCAGCAGAAACTACTGCTTTACCCTTTACTTCAAAAGTATTTCCATCGAATTCATCTTTTACTACTACTCCTTGTACTTTGCCCGCGGAGTTTTTCACAAAGTCATCCACCCGCGAATAATTAAGGGCAGCCGACTTACCTCCACTGTATTCCAAGCTTTCTTTAATTATCTCCAAAGTAACCCGGGCATCATCACAATTGGCATCATAATAAAAGCCAGCCATAACCAGTTTGCCCAGATCCGGATCTTCACTAGTAATCTCGGGCTCAATTTCCTTGACAAAATCAGCACTAAAAAACCTGGATTTACGGTAGTTTTTGAATTCGCTAAAAGTATCAGATAGCAGATCATAAAGTTTAGCCGCTGTCTTCACAGTACGGGGAGTATCTTTTCCTTTATCATAGGCGCAAAATAAGAAACCCAGGGGCCTCACCAAATTGGGAAGATGATGCATGAGCCAGTTTCGTTCCGTCGTTGATTCCCTAACCAGGCCAAATTCACCGGAAGAAAGATAACGGATCCCCCCGTGAAACAATTTGGAAGAACGGGAAGATGTCCCGAAAGCAAAATCATCTTTCTCTAAAAGACAGAAAGATATTCCTCGTAAAGCACATTCACGGGCTATTCCTGCTCCGGTAATTCCGCCTCCAATAATTACTACATCAAATTCCTGACCATCTACGGAGTCTATACTTTGTTTCCGCATATGTGCATTCCATTTTTTCATAGGTTACCACCCCTAGTCTGAGTTGATTTTATAATATAGCCTCCGCTAAAAAAACGGGAAGAAAGCATTGCCCTTAAGCAAGGGGTGTTTTCTGTGGCTAACATTAACAATTACATTTGCGGATAATTAGTTATCCGCTGGATTTCATCAAACATCCCTTTCAAGCGAGGATATATTTTGATGAAAACATTGTGAAAAAGGTCTTGATATAATTTTGCATTTTTTTCACGGGGCATAAAAGTATCTTTATAATGAACCATATTTTGAAGTGCTTCCTGAAACGTAGAATAAACTCCCGTACCCACCATGCCAAGTATGGCTGCGCCCAAACCGGAAGCCTCATGTGTATGCACTCTCTTTACCGGACGATTGAAAATATCTGCGGTAATCTGACAGATGGCATCACTCTGGGAACCACCTCCAGAAACTGCAACTGTGCGCACCTTCTTACCTGATTTCTTTTCCACCTTGCCCAGGCCATCGTAAAGGCTAAAACCAATTCCTTCTATTATTGCCCGATAAAGATGAGTATGGGTGTGGACATCTCCAAAACCTATTACAGTGCCTTTGGCTTTAGGCGCTAAAATGCCGGGCGACCACAAAGGTTGTAACACCAGCCCATCACATCCCGGGGGAACTTCCTCCAGGCGACTGTTCAATAACTCTTCGGGCCTAATATTCATCCGTTCGGCATTAATAACTTCTTTCTTGGAGAATTCCTTCTTAAACCAGCTAATCAACCAGTATCCCCTGAAAATCTGTATTTCCGGGTTGTAATACTCGGGTATAACCGCCGGGTAAGGAGGTAAAAACCGGATAGCCTCATAGTAACGGGGAGTAGTAGTTTGAATTGTAGCTGTTGTTCCCAGGCTGATGCTGGCCATAGTTTCATCGAGACAACCTACTCCCAAAGTTTCGCATCCCTTATCCGAACCACCTGCTATAACCGGCAAACCTTCTGGCAAGCCTGTCTCTTCAGCAGCTTTGCCGGTTACTTGACCCAGTTCGTTACCCGGCAGAACAATTTCCGGCAATTTGGAGGGCTCAATCCCCATTAACTTTGATTTCAATCCTTTGCCGGTTTCCCAGACTTTATTCTTGTAATCAAAAGGGATATATCCTATCTGGGAAGCATTGGAATCCCGATAATGACCAGTTAACAGATAGTTCATAAAACCCGATAATTGCAAATACTTGTCAGTTTCTTTCCATGTTTCCGGCTCATTTTCTATTAACCAGTTGGATTTGGCTTTCCGATAAAGAATGGTAAGGGTATCTTTCATTCCGGCAGCATTTATCACAAAATTTCCCAGCTTGCCCAGATCCGGTTCTCCCGAAGCCATTCTTTGATCCAGCCATAAAATAGAGGGCCTTACCACATTCCCTTTTTTGTCCAGGCAAACAGCAGTGTCCCGCAAGGCGGTCACTACAACAGCCCGCAGGCAAGGCCATAATTCATCTCCCACATCTTCCTTCAATCCCTGTACTACTTCACATAAACTTCGCCAGTAATCCAGAGGGTCTTTCTCTGCCCAGCCGGGTCGCAATGAGAAATAGGGCTCATATTCAAGCTTACGGATTCCTTTGATTTCCCCTTTCTCATCAAAAGCTATGGCTCTGATACTCTGGGTACCGATATCCACTGCCACTACACAATTTTTACTTTTTTCCTGCGTTTGTTCTGTCATTTCTTCTGTTGGCATAACCCGATCTTCCCTTCTAAACATAAACAATCTATGAAATTTGTATATAAATTCCTATTATATATTTAGCTTTTTTTAGAAGAGAATCCTGCCTGCACCATTAAAATTCGCAATAGACTGAACAAAAGATAAAATAATATAAAATTTTGTCGTAGAATTAAGTATCAGGTTTAATTGAATCTATATACCCAATTTGTCTGTAGGGCTTCTTGCCTGATTCAGTTAAAATACTTGCGGTGAAAATTAGGTCCAAAAGTAAAGCGTGAAGCCCTGAGTGTCGCTCTGGTCCACATAGCTCCCAGAAAGTCTATTAAGCCAAAAATTAAAATTACCGGAGCCACATATTCCATAATCACAAAGAATCCCAGGAAAAATATTGCTGCCACCCGAGTATGAACAGTCCACTTGAAAAAGTCAAGCATGTCTTTCCCCAAAATAGAGGCCCGGATATAATAATAACTCATAAACAGCAGCATCATTCCCAGTACCCGGGGCAATATTTCCGGAGAATCTACCTCCACCAGATTTAATATTTTCTCGGGGGCAATTAAAAATACAATGCCTAAAAGTAATAAATATATTCCAAAAACAAGAATAGTTTTGGCAGGTTTGCCCATATCCAGGTGAGCCTCCTATCATGTTTTATTTTATGCTTATTTCTTCACTTTTCACGCTATTTTAACATTATTTATTCATTAAAACACGTGGAAATTTTTTATATTGCTCTACAAATTTACCACATGGCAAAATTTTATCCTCATGTAAACCTGTGCGCAAGCTAAACAAGGAACTGTTCAAGGAGGAAAAAAGCTCACCAAATTGAATTTCTTTTGTATCAAATACAATAACACTATAAAGGGGATATTATAAATGATAAACAGTAATGATTATAATAATGCTCATTTTCCGGATTATAGTAGCATCAAAGCCCCCCAAACCTGGGACTTATTATGGCAAAACACTCAAGAACAGTGCTTCTGCCGCCAGAAAAGCCTGGACGAAACAATTGAGTTCTGGAACAAAAGAGCTGATGGTTTTAAAAAAAGCGTCATGGAAAGCGAACACGGTGAAATTAGAGTAAATGAAACTTTACACTGGCTGGAAAAGGAAGGCGTGGTCCTGAAAAATGCAAGCGTGCTTGACATTGGTGCCGGTCCCGGGCCTTTTACCTTTCCCATAGCCGAACAAGCCCGCGAGGTAGTTGCCCTTGAGCCAGCAGAGGCTATGGTAGATTATTTGCAATCCGCCAAGGAACAGAGAAATTTAAACAATATAAATATTTTATGCCAGCCATGGGAAACCGTGGACATTGAAAAAAACAACCTTAAAGAGCGTTTTGACCTGGTTTTTGCCTCTATGACACCGGGAATTAGAAATGCCGAGTCACTACATAAAGCTATTGAGTGCGCAAATAAATATTTTTATATCGGTGCTTTTGCCGGTAAAAGACATAATCCTGCCCTATACGATCTGTGGATGCATTTAACAGGCGAAGAAATGCCTCCATGGCCGGACCACATTTTTTTTATCTATAATATCTTACACCACCAGGGTTACGATATCAGCCTAAAAATTTTTGAAGAAAAGCGAGTAGAAAAACAACCCTTAGAAAAAGCAGTTAACTACTTGCAACTTTCTATTCAATCATACTTGGAAGATACCTCAAACCTGGAAGAAAAGATTACTGATTTTTTAGAGAAAAGGTCTTCCGAAGGAATTTTAGAGCAAACTATAACCACTCGTCTGGGTAGACTACTAATTAAAAAATAGAACCTCCCCAGGCTTTGACTTGTTTGTTAGATAGTTGTCCGAAGGAATCCAATGACAAACTCCCACGAATAAATCTAGTCGTGGGAGTTTGTTCAAGACGAAAAGAAGAGAGTATCTATTCAGCAAAACTTAAATTCCAAGCCTGGAAAAGATGCCTTCCTAATAAACTGCCTATTTTTTATTACCGGTAACCCCTGTTGTTTCCCGTTCTTCTATTTTTTGCTTCCAGCGCTGGGAAAGATCCTGGAGCTGCTCGGAAATTTCAGGGCTGAATACTTGCTCAGCGCCCTCATGAGTCGGACGAGCACCACAACAACTTACCATTTTTTTTAATTCATCGGGCGAATCAATTATAGGACATGGAGCCAATGGATTATCACTAAAAGGATGTTCTTCCTGGTAAGTCTTAAACAACGGATTCTGTAAGACTTCTTTCAAACTTTTTTCTTTGATATTGTCCACCGCAAAATGTACAAAAGCACAAGGCTCTACATCTCCTGCAGCATTTATGTGGAAATATTCCCTGCCCCCAGCTATGCAACCATTGGTAAAGTTACCGTCATTCCAAAAGTCAATAAGCAAAATAGGTTTCTGTCTCCTGATCTCCTGGACCCGATCTATTAGCCACGACCTCTGTTCAGGGGCTAACATCATATTGACATCCGGATCACTGCCAATAGGCACATAATGGAAAGACCAAGCGTAAATACAGCCTTTTTCAATGAGGTGATCTATGAAGCTATCGCTGAACAATTCATCCAGGTTGTTGCTCATGGCAGTAATGGATGCTCCAAAGAGTACACCTCTCTCTCGCAAGAGATCCATAGCATGCATTACTTTGTCATAAGTTCCCTTTCCGCGGCGAGCATCAGTGTATTCACGTCCACCTTCCAGGCTGAAAGAGGGGCTAAGGTTAGCCAGTTGGGCCAGTTTATCCGCCTTCTCTTCATCGATTAAAGTCCCATTTGTATAGACCATGAAGAAAGAATCAGGATGCTCTTCAAGAACTTCAAACAAATGAGGATAGCAGAAAGGCTCGCCTCCGGAAAGGACTATCCAATGAATGCCCATCTCTTTAGCTTCCGAAATTATACGGCTGAACAATTCCGGGTCTAAATGATCAGATTTGTTATATTCTCCTGCCCAGCAGCCATCACAATTCAAATTGCAGGCAGATGTAGGATCTATCAGAATAGCTGCCGGGACATTTACTCCCAACTCTTCAGCAATTTTCTCCCGCTTGGGCTTGCCAAAGAAAGTTCCCTGAACAGCCCAACTATTGATCAGGTTATAAAGCATCTTCTCATTTCCACACACTCTTTTTGCCTGCATTAAAGCTTCCGGTGTCCGGCGGAAATAATCTTGCAGAGAGTCAATCCACTCTTTATGATGAGGCTGCACAGCTACACTTTTTAAATATTCCATTATGGTAAATATATTTTTTTCCGGATCCTTGTGCAAATACTTTACGGCTTTATCCAAGGCAAATTCTGCCGCTTTCTGTTTTGCAGTTTCCCAAAACATGCATATCACTCCTTACATACGTTGTTTTTAGGAATGTTATAAGTCTCGCGTAACATCCGCACATAATTGGCCACAGTGCTAACGGAAACATCAATTTCTCCAAATTGATGCTGCAACCACCTGAACACTTGACCAGAAGAAATATCGGAATGGTTCTGTAAAAAATTTAATATTTCGTCATGATAGCGATCAAGTTTTCTTTTACGCTTTCTTTTCTCTGCATGCAACTTGTCCGGTAAAGTATTCAAATACTTGTAAATAGTATTTCTGGATACATTTAGTTTTCTGGCCATTTGAGATATATTCAACCCCAACTCCTGCATCTGCCTGATATTTTCGTATAACATCTCTTTCCTGGACTCAGTCACATTAACCCCCCTTTCCACCAACCTTTTGCATCATATTTTATCATGGAAGTAATATTTTAGCAAATTTTGTTGAGCATTTTTTAGATAAAATTGTTCAGTTTTAATTAATGGAATATTTTTCCTTGTCAAGATTCCTCTACGTGCAGAAGTTCGAAGCCCGTTTCCGGATCAATCTTTCTTGTAGCCTGGCTATCTAAAATTTCCATTATTATCACTTCCCCAATATTCCATATTTCAACCCCTTTACGGGTACATCCGGTAACTGTTTGCTCCTGGCGTCCAAATGCAGAATGTAAATGTAAAGATGGATTTCCTTCTGCACTGAGGAAAATGGTTCCCACACCAACGGCCTCGCTAACTCCTTCTAAAAATGTAAGGTTGGGCACGGGGTTTTTTTCCGTCCCTGCTTCAGGCCCGGTAATTACCTTGCTTCCCTGTTCTGCACCCCCTAGAAAAAAAACCAGCGCCGAATCAATTTTTTGCCGGTAAGCAAAATCCTCCAGAGTTTCAGGGATAATATCTCCTTGTTCAAGACGTAATATAAATATTCTTCCCTGTTTTGCTTCAGAATACTTCATAATTATCATTCTCCTTTTGCTCTAGAATATAGTTAATGATAGCATGAGAAGTTGTTAGAAGAGGGTTAAAATGATAGTAATAAATATTGCAGCATGAACATTCTTCCCGGTTATTGCTCCAAATTATCCTGAATCAATTCCCATATTTCCGGTTTTTCAAAGCCACGGCGCCAGGCAGCAATCCCTGCGAGGTCGTACTCGTTAACCAGTTCAACTCTCTGCTTCATGGAATCAGCATCTTCCAACCAGATTTTATATGTTTTATCATCATCTTCGTATACAGCAAGGTTCTGGCGGGCATCTTCATCCCATTCTATCTCAAAGTCTCTTTCTTCAATAATATCTTCGATCCTTCCCATGGAAAAAGCTCTGGAGGAGACTTCCTCTTCTCCGTCATCACCTTCTTCAATAGTCCACTTTCGAGCATAAAAAGGAACGCCAAGCACCAATTTATCAGCAGGCACTTTTTCCAAGACTTCCTGCAGCCCTTCTTCCACCCACGGAAGTGAAGATACAGAACCAGCTACCGGAGAAGCACCCCAGTGTTCATCGTAAGCCATGAGCATTACATAATCAACTATTTCACCAAGAGCTTCTCTATCATAGGCCAAAGACCAGTATTCGTTTTGGGTAATCATAGAAACATCTACCGAAAGAACTAAACCTTCTTCCCGGCAAAGAGGAGCTAACTCTCGTACAAACTGGGTATAATAATCCCGGTAATCAACATGGAAATTTTCAAAATCGAGGTTAATTCCATCTAAATCATAAAGATTGGCATAAACAATGAGCTGGTCAATAACTTTCCTGCGCAAAGAAGAGCTGGTTAACACTTCGGCAGTTAAGACCGGGTCGAAAGAGTTAGTAACAAGCCCCCATACCTTGTAACCCCGCTCATGGGCCCAGTCGACATATTCCGGCTCGGCAATATTGTGAATATTCCCTTCCTTATCATTGACATGAAACCAGGTTGGGGAAACTACTTCCAGGGAGGGCATTTCACCTATCTGCTCAATATTGGGAGGTGAATGATAATCTTCCCAAACCATTACAAAAGGATGTTCCGGTAATTTTTTTTCTGCTTTTTCTTCTTCCAATTCTTCCTCTTCCTTTTCCTCCCCGGCAAGAGCAGAATCTGGAAATTCGTATTCACCTTCCCGTCGCACATAATCTTCCTGGAGATATCCTACTTTGCCACTCTCTGCCCTGGCCAAAATCCATCCGTCTTCTTCTCCTCCTTCATCTTCCAGACGAAGAGTTTCCCCTTTTTGTAAAACTTCCAAAACTGGTTCCCGCATGGAAGGGCCGACTCGCAAACTTATGGCATCTTCGGTAAGAATTCCTTCTCTGGCTTCGTCTTCCACATTATCGATCACTACAGTATTGGTATCTTCTATGTAATCAACATATATTTCATAAAAATCCGTTAAAAACAACAAAGGCAAATAATATAGTTCATCATCCTTCTGCCTCAAAGGAAATTCTAGCTCCACCGGGCGTAAATTTATTTCCGATTCCAGTTCTTCGCTATGTAAATGGATTACTCGCTCTTCAGTAGTGACAATTGCAGTTTCTTCTTCTTCATCCCAGTAAAGATGAGGGTCAATTTCTTCCTTAAGAGTTTGCAGGTTGATATATATCTCTCTGTCTCCGGGATGGACCAGGCCTTCGCCTACCTTACGATTCCCAATTACCAGAACTGGCTCATCTCCCCATTCGGCAGTAACCATGCCGGGTAAAAAATATATAAAAGCCCCCAGGGCAGCCACTAAAACTCCCACCAAAAGGATTATTCCCCCGTAGTTTAAAATCTTTTTTGGGCGAGTGGCCATTCCGGGAGATAAACTTCTGTTTTTTCTGTGATTATTTTTTGATAAAGAAGTCCGGCGCATTGAAAATGCCTCCCTCAAGTAACTTTACTTAAGCTTTTATTTAATTCGACAAAAACAGAAAATACCCTTGCCCAAAATAAATCATTATTTTTTGAAAATAGGGGTATCGCTTTTAGTTCGGAGAAAAAGCACGGCATATTGCAAGCAAAAAATAGCCAGCACCCAAAATGGGTAAAATAATAAGGGGGCTAAATAAAAAGGTTCAATAAAAAAATTAAACCCAATTATGAAATCGGAAACAACGAAAAAAATAGCACCCAGGCAAAGCATTAACCTGAATCCATGAGTTCTCTGCCGGTAAGCATAGTTAATAAAGGTCAGGATGGCCATAATCACAATGGCAATCATATATACAATGGTTCCACCCCAAAGAATAATCTCATCCATTGCTCCTGCATAAATAAAATACGATAACACCCCTGTAGCGGCAACTATCCAAAAAAGGGAAACTCCGATAGTAATTTTCTTTAACTTAGGTCCCAACAAATTTGCCCGACGCATGCTTATAATTCCGCTAAAAGCAAAAATCAATAATACTTGCATTACCAGATAAATACCCCCGCCCAAAATTTCGTAATAGTGGATGACAATACTGCCTATCAACCCCACTATCATAGCCAGAGGCATAAAATTGAGATAACGCTCCGGTCGCAAATACTTTCTGGGGTCATTTTTATCAACCGCATAACCAGGTAGATGAGTTTCCCAGATAACAGTTTTAAATCTTTCGGGATCAACTACTCCCACCCTGATCATCAAAGCAGAAATAGTAATAAAAATATCTGCAGTCCATCCAAAATACAGGATCATGCTACCAGTTATTAAAAAAACAACCTGCTGGGTAAGCGACATCATCAAGGCCATAGCTCCCAGCATATAAACAAGAACCAGATTATAATACATCCCGGTCTTGCCTCCCTGCCCCACTATATCAAGTGGCTACAATACCATGAGTGCATCTACAGCAATCGGCTTTGCACCATCAAATAAAATGGGGTTGATATCTATTTCTTTAATTTCCGGATGCAGCAAACCAACAGTCCCGATAGCCTGAAAAATCTGCCCCATAGCGTTAATGTCTACAGCTGGTAGATGTCGGAACTCCTTTAACATCCTATGGCTCTTAAGGTCAAAAAGCATCTCCTGTGCTTCGGCCAGGTTAAATGGCGCCACTCTAAACGCTGTGTCCTGCAAAGCTTCAGTAAATATTCCACCTAAGCCACCCATGACTACCGGGCCAAATCCGGGAAATCTAGTCATGCCCCCCATGAATTCTCGTTCGCTTTTGATCATTTTCGAAACCAGCACAGGCACTTCCCCGGCAGAGTTTCTAATTCTATGAAAAGCAGAAATTACCTCCTCTTGATTGTTTAAGTTCAACTGGACTGCACCAGTTTCTGTTTTGTGCATCAATTCAGGGGAACATCCTTTCAAAACCACCGGGTAGCCTACGTTCTCAGCTATTTTTACAGCTTCTTCTACAGATGAGGTCAATTCTTCTGTAGCTACTGGCACTCCGTAGCATCGGAGTATCTTTTTAGACTGGTACTCATCCAGGCTGGTTTGGCCCGATTCCAGAGCTTCCTGTACAATTTTCGATGCTTCAGAAGAAACAGGCGGAACCTCGGGAGTCGAAAAATCTTTACCTTCTCTAATTTCCCTGTATTTGTTAAGGGCCAGCATGGCCCACGCAGTCTTTTCCGGTGAATCATAAACAGGCACATTATTCTTCTGGTACTCCTCCGTATAGTTATCCCTGGCATCAAAAAATGAAGAAACTAAAAAAGGCAATCCATGCTTCTGATGAAGGTTCAAGGACTCCCCCTGTTCTTGTTTATAGCGCTGGACAAATTCTTCTTCAGTAAGCCCTTGCAAGAAATCCTTTACATGGGGGTAGATTTCTCGTAGAAACCCGGTTCCCATGGCACCGTGAAGAACCATACCATCTATTTCCCCACTTTGAAGTATAGTTTTCGGTATATGGTGAATCAGGGTTTGGGTATCAATGTGGAAAGTAATATCTACCGGATTGCCACTGGCAGCATGCGGAGGAATTATTTCCTTCAATTGAGCCCGCAACCCGCTTGAAAATTCCGGAATTTCCATTCCTCCTTCATTCAAAGTATTGGCCATAGAAGTGCCGGGGCCACCAGAGTTAGTAACCACCGCTACTCGCTTGCCTTTAAGAGGAGGTTGAGTCGCTAATGCCCAACCGTGGCCATAAAGGTCCTCCACTGAATTAACTCTAATAATCCCTGCTTGCTTGAACAAACCATCATAAAGGTAATCTGGGCCTGCCATAGAACCCGTATGGCTGGAACCAGCCCTAGCTCCAGCTTCCGAACCTCCTACATATTGAGCCAATACCGGCTTATGAGGGGTGATTTTGCTGGCAACCTTCATAAACCTATCTCCATCCCGGATTCCTTCGACATAAAGAGAGATAGCCCGGGTATCTTCGTCCTCTCCTAAATACTCCAACGCATCCACCAAATCGATGCTGGCTTCATTACCCACACTTATTGCCTTGCTAAAACGGATACCCCTGCGACGTAAATAATTGAAACTCTGGGTAATATAGGTTCCGCTCTGTGATGCCATACCCAGCATACCCGGTTCTTGATCAAAACTCATCACGGTTATATTCAAAGATGCTTGAGAATTCAAAACTCCTATGCAATTAGGGCCGAGAAAACGCATCTCATATTTATTCGCAACTTCTTTTAATTGTTCTTCTAATTTCATGCCCTCTTCACCAGTTTCCCGAAAACCTGCGGTAATTACTATCGCATACTTAGTGCCTATTTTCCCAAATTCTTCCATCAAGGATACTACCTGATCAGTGGGCACTATAAACACAGCCACTTCCGGAGTTTCCGGCAAAGCGTCCACCCGATGATAGGCTTTGTGTCCTAGTACATATTCTTCTTTAGGGTGAATTGGATAAAAATTCCCTTGAAAACCATCCTTGATAATGCTTAGCGCCTGCATGGTGCCCATTTTCATGGGGTTGTTACCAGCACCCACGGTAGCTATAGATTGGGGATTGAGTAGTCGATGTAACGGATTTGCTTGATGCATTACAAACCTCCTATTCAAGATAAATTTCGGCGTCAAATAACGTTTAGTTTTATAAAATCACTTACGCTGTTCAACCATTTCTATACTTTTTCCCTAATTTTCCCATACCGAGACAGTGCCAAAACGACTGGAAAGAGCTGATCCAACCGCCACAATAGCCACTGCCAGGCTAACCAGAAAACCTAAAATAGGAACAAAACTGATCATACCTAGCAAGACAACTCCCACCAGTATGTTCAATATGGGATTTTCGTTTTCTACTTTGGCAGCCTCCAAAACTCGGCCCCCTATTAAAGCTACTATACCTGCATAACCTAAAATCCACGCCACGGCTAACGCTAAAATCACCACTAAAATAAGCGGAATACCAATAATTGTTATTAACAGCAAAAACATAACGGGAAGTGCCAGCACAAGGGCCAGTATTCCAAACATCACTGCAGAAGAGGCCTGTTTGGTAATGGTTTCCCCAATATTCTTAACCTGTTTGGGAAATAGAGTATAAATCAATGCACTTAAAGCGAATAAGATGATCATGCTTGACAATCTTTGCAAGGCTCGACCAGTATAACCAATCAACCCCCAGCGCATTACATCTTCCCAATGCAACTCAACTTCTTTTAAAAACTCTCCATTATCGAATACTTCCAAAAAGTCCCCTATCCCTGTAAAAGTGATCCCGCCGGCAGTCTGAAATAATTCATCAACTTCTTCCTCTGTGAGCTCTTGCCCTATTTCAATTCCTCCTGCTTGAGATTCAGCCCCTTCCTTCACCAAGCCTTCATCTATTCTGATGGTACCACCTACTACAGCACCAGGCTTTAATTCTACAATTCCCTGGCTCAGGTTAATATCTCCTTCCACGGCACCCTCAATAAACACATTTTTGCCTTTGCTGGCAACATCGCCACCTACTTCGCCATTGATGATTATTTCTCCTAACCCACCATCAACATTGCCTCCTACCGCACCATTAATTTCTATGGACCCCAGGCTATTTTTTGCGTGGCCTCCCACACTTCCGTCCACTACCAATGATCCCATGCGGCTGTTTACATCACCTGATACTTCCCCAGCTATGTCGACGCTGCCCATTTCCGCTCCTAGATTTCCGTTAACCTCCCCATTTACTGTAACACTTCCCAGAGCTGCTTTCACATCTCCATTAACCACCCCATTGATTTCCAACGAGCCTGTATCTACCGAAACATTACCATTAACTGTAGTGCCTTCCGGAATTTCTAATTCTCCCACTGATTTTTTGATATCTTCATCTAAAACTTCCTCAGCAGCCCAAACATGCTCCCCGGTGCCTTCCCCCGCCCCCCAGAAAATCACACAACACACCACTGTTGCCAGCATACCCCAAATAACTTTTTTCATTTTATCTCCTCCCCAATTATTTAAAGCTAATTTATTATATATTTCAAGTCAAGAAAATCAAGTCAAGAAAACACTCTTCAAGAACACACTTCATCTCTGATACTAATATATCTTATTTTCTACTTGAAAAAAAACATACCTTTATTTTCCTAAATTTATTTGATATGCTTTAGTTCTCAAAGCAGGAGGTATTCAAAGCCCTGAATAGAATAAAAATTAAGAAGCAGGTACAAAAAAGGCTTTACAAAATAAAGGAGGAGCCGGTCAATGAAATACATCAGTACCCGTGGAAAAACTTCCCCTTGCTCTGCCGCTGAAACTATAAAAAGGGGCATCGCCCCTGATGGAGGTTTATTTGTACCTGCTCAAATTGCAAACAAAAATACCCTGGGGCCACTGAAATCCCTTTCTTACCAAAAGCTAGCTGAAGAAATTATGCTCCCCTATATTGATGAATTTTCCATTGGCAAAATACAACAAGGGATAGAACTAGCATACAACGAAGATAATTTTTCCGCCCCGAGTATAGCGCCTATTTACCAGGCAGATCACAATACTTTCTTCCTGGAATTGTGGCATGGGCCCACCTGTGCCTTTAAAGATATGGCCCTGCAAATATTGCCTCACCTCTTGAGTACTTCAATAAAAGAAAGCAGGGAAGATGCCGAATTAATGATTTTGGTAGCCACTTCAGGTGACACAGGCACAGCTGCCCTGGCTGGATTTCGGGATATTCCCGGCACCAGATTAGTAGTTTTTTATCCGGAAGAAGGTGTCAGTGAGATCCAAAAAAAACAAATGATTACCCAGGAAGGAAACAACTTGCATGTTATAGCCGTTAAAGGAAATTTCGATGATGCCCAAAACGGAGTTAAATCTATCTTCACAAACGAACAAATAAGAGAACGATTAGCTGGCGCCGGATTTAAATTTTCATCGGCAAATTCCATCAACTGGGGTAGACTGGTTCCTCAGATAGTATATTATTTTCATTCTTATCTGGAGCTAATTCGCAAAGGAATTATCAGTGAGACTGAAAAAGAACCCGTTAACTTTGTAGTCCCCACCGGCAATTTTGGCAATATCCTCGCTGGATATTACGCCATGCAAATGGGGCTTCCCATAAACCGCCTCATTTGTGCTTCCAATCAAAACAATGTTTTAACAGAATTCATCAATACTGGCATCTACAATAAACAACGCCAGTTCGTGCGCACCATTTCTCCTTCAATGGACATCTTAATTTCCAGTAATTTAGAAAGACTCCTGTTTGAAATAACCGGCAGAGACGCAAAATTAACCAGCCAGTGGATGCATGAACTGGCAAGTAATGGAGAATACAGTGTGGATGATGAAACTCATGGCATAATAAAAGATATTTTTTGGTCAGATTTTGCAACGGATGAAGAGACCAGGGATGCCATCCGTACTACTTACAATAAATACAACTACCTTATTGATACTCATACCGCTGTGGCCACCTGCGTCAATTCCAAATATCGTGATCAAACTGGCGACAATACGCCTTCTGTAATAGTTTCCACCGCAAGTCCTTTTAAATTTAACGATAGTGTAGCTAAAGCTATCTTAGATAAAGAACGGGTAATAAATAAATCAGAATTCGAACTCCTAAACATTTTGGCTGATACTACCGGCCAAAACATCCCCGCTCCCTTGCGAGATCTGAACAAAAAGGAAGAAATCCATAAAACCGTGGTTTCCAAAGAACAAATGCAAGATGTACTTTTGGATCTTATTAAATAAAATAGCACTATAGTGAAACTTTTATGGTAAAAAAGCACCGCTCACTTGCTCACTCTATAATCTTTCGCTGTAGTGATAGATCAAACAACATTCTTATATGAGTCAGAGAACTCCCTAATTTGCCATAAAGCAATCGTTTTGGGAATATTAGATCATGTAAAAATACTTAAACTATTTAATTAATTTACTCTTTAAGGAAAGCTTGAAGGAAATAAATTTCCTTTCACGAATAAGTAATAATTAGAGAAAGTTTAATTGGTAAAGTGTATATTTACTGTTCTTAAATTCAAAGCAACTTGGGCTAAAATTTAAATAACCGAGCTTGTTTTGTTAGTTTTTTTATGTTTATAAGGAGGTGATTGCATAAGGAGGCAAGTTAAAAAAACTTGTTTTATTAACTCCGTAAAGAGCTTTTTAATCGTTTTTGCAGAACCAAGTATGTTGAAAATGTAACAAGGAGGTATTTTAATGGCCCTAAAAGAAATCAGAAAAGCTGCTGTCCTGGGGGCAGGAGTCATGGGAAGTACCATTGGAGCCTATCTGGCCAATGTGGGTATCCCGGTCCTGCTTATGGACATAGTTCCACGGGAGCTAACCGACGAGGAAAAGAATAAAGGTCTCACCATGGAATCCCCAGAGGGGCGCAACCGTCTGTCCAACCAGGGCAAGCAGGACTTGATTCAAAAAAAACCCAACCCCATGAACCCCCTTTACAGCAATGATTTTGCCGAGTTAGTCACCACCGGCAACTTTGAAGATGATATGGAAAAGCTTAAAGATGTAGATTGGATTATCGAAGTTGTTGTAGAAAATATGGACATCAAGAAAAAAGTTTACAAAAATGTGGAAAACAACTGGACTCCCGGGACAGTAGTTTCCTCCAATACTTCGGGGCTTTCTATCAATGAAATGGTTTCCGAAAACTCCGAACAATTTCGTAAGCATTTCCTGGGTACTCACTTTTTCAATCCGCCTCGCCATATGAAATTACTGGAAATCGTTCCTTGCAATGATACTTCAACCGAAGTTCTTGAATTTATGCACAACTTCTGCGAGCGGACACTGGGTAAAGGAGTTGTTTTTGCCAAAGACACTCCCAACTTTATTGCCAACCGCATTGGTACTTACGCTATGATGTACACCATGAAGCTCATGCAAGAAAAAGAATTGACCATTGAGCAGGTTGACGCTATCACCGGTCCTCCCATGGGTCACCCCAAAACAGCGTCTTTCAAGACTTTGGATTTTGTCGGATTGGACACCTTCCGCCATGTGGCCCAAACTTGCGTAGATAAGTCCGATGATCCTCATGAAAGAGAAGTAATGCAACCACCTGAATTTCTGGACAAAATGGTTGAAAATAACTGGTTGGGTAACAAAACCAAGCAGGGTTTTTATAAAAAGGAAAAAGGCGAAGGTGGCAGCCAGACAATGGCCCTTGATTATGAAAAAGTTGATTACCGTCCCCAAGAAAAAGGACGCTTTGATATTCTTAAAGAAATCAAGGGAGACGATCTGGCCACAGGCTTTAAGAAACTTATCGAGTCTGATGATGACGCCGGGCAATTTGCCTGGGAACTTACGAAAAAGATGCTGATTTATTCCGCCAACCGCATTCCCGAAATAGCTGACGATATTGTCAATGTTGACCGGGCAATGCGCTGGGGCTTCAACTGGGAAGTTGGCCCATTTGAAAGCTGGGACGCTATCGGACTTAAGTCCTCTGTGAAAAGGATGAAAGAAGAAGGCGAAACTGTTCCAGCTATAGTGGAAGAAATGCTGGACAATGGTTACACTTCTTTCTATAAAGAAGATAATTTTGGCCATTTCCATTATTACGATATCTTTGCAAAAGAATACTTGCCCGTTAAGATGGGCACTGAAAAAGTAGATCTGCCTGTTGAACCGGTAAACTTCCTGGTTCGCGGCAATAAGATTGTTCCTTCTGACCCCAATCCTATCCGCCTTGATGCATTGAGGAAACAAAACAGGGTAGTGCGGGGTAACGATGATGGCAGCCTTATTGACCTGGGCGATGGAATCGTCTGCTTGGAAATGCATGCTCCTCAACAAGCTATCAGCCCTCAGTTCACTGAGCTTATGTTTGAAGCTGTGGAAGAAGCCGAAAGAAATTATGTCGGCCTGGTAGTAGGCAACGAAGCCAATAACTACTGCGTGGGAGCAAACGTAGGTCTGCTCATGATGGCAGCCCAAGGCGGCCAATTCGATATGGTTGAAAGCACAGTCAAAAACTTCCAGGATGCCTGCATGGGGCTCAAATACTCCAATATTCCAACAGTCGCTGCCCCTCATGGCCAAACTCTTGGCGGCGGCATGGAAATTTGTGTCCACTGTGACCGCGTAGTAGCACTGGCTGAAACATACATTGGCCAGGTAGAAATGGGAGTTGGCTTAATCCCAGGCGGCGGTGGAAACAAAGAATTGTTGATTCGTTACATTGAAGGCCTCCCCAAAGGAGTTAATGTCAACACCTTGCCTCTTGTAGAGCAGGCATTCAGGCATATTGCCCAGGCCAGGGTAGCCTTTAACGCTGTGGAAGCAAAAGAACTTAAGTTCTTCCGCGAAAACGACAAAATTACCTTTAACAAAGACCTGCTCATTTATGACGCCAAGCAAACTGCACTGGCCATGGCCATAGAAGGTTATTCTGCTCCCCAACCAAAGCCCATCAAGGTATTGGGATGGGAAGGAATTGCTGCATTTAAGACCGGTGTCCAAACCTTGCGTTGGGGAGACTATGTCTCCGACCATGACCAGAAGATCGCTAACGAAATCGCTTTTGTGCTTAGTGGTGGAAATATTAGGCCTGGCACTGAAGTTAGCGAGCAATATCTTCTGGATATTGAAAGAGAAGCTTTCCTCCGCCTCGCTGCCGAGGAAAAAACTCATGAGCGGATCAGCAGTATCCTGAGCTCAGGAAAGCCATTACGTAATTAAGGAGGTTATAATAAATGAAAGAAGCTGTCATTGTTTCATGTGTGCGGACCGCCATTGGCAGAGCTAATCGGGGCACATTGCGCTTTACCCGCCCGGAAGACATGGCTACCACCGCAGTTAACGAAGCGCTGGCCCGAGCAAAAGGCCTTGACCCTGCCGAAATAGACGATTTGATTCTGGGGTGCGCTTTCCCGGAAGCAGAACAGGGAATGAACGTAGCCCGTATGGTAGGATTGCAAGCAGGCCTGCCCGAAGAGGTTTCCGGTCATACAGTTAACCGGTTCTGCGCATCTGGATTGCAATCCATCGCTACAGCTGCTGAACGAGTTATGCTCGGTTATGCAGATGTAATGATGGCCGGTGGGGTAGAAAGCATGAGCTTGGTTCCTATGGGAGGTAATAAACTAACTCCCAACCCCAACCTGGTGGAAAAGCAAGTAGAAGCCTATACCCCTATGGGTATTACTGCTGAAAATGTTGCTCAGCGGTTCAACATTAGCAGGGAAGACCAAGATAAATTTGCAGCCCGCAGTCATCAACGTGCTGCTGAAGCTATCAAGGAAGGTCGCTTTAAAGAAGAAATCGTTCCATTGAACGTTGTAGACCGGGTAGTAGATGCAAACAACGAAGTTAAAGAAAAAGAGTTTGTTTTCGACACCGACGAAGGAGTGAGAGCAGATACCACTCCCGAATCTCTTTCAAAATTGCGCCCTGTTTTTGCGCAAAACGGAACGGTAACTGCCGGCAATTCTTCCCAAACTAACGATGGCGCATCTGCCGCAGTAATCATGACCCGGGAAAAAGCCGAAAAACTGGGTCTGGAACCCCTGGCTATTTTCCGCGGTTTTACAGCAGCTGGCTGCCCGCCTGATATAATGGGTGTGGGACCGGCTTATGCCATTCCCAAGCTCATGAACATTATGAATATGAAGCTGGATGACATTGACCTGTTCGAGCTGAACGAAGCTTTTGCTTCGCAAGCTCTTTACTGCATGAGAGAACTGGGCATTGAAGGAGACGACGATCGAGTAAACGTAAACGGCGGCGCTATTTCCCTTGGTCACCCCCTTGGGTGCACAGGAAGTAAGCTAACTGCAACTCTCCTGCACGAAATGAAACGTCGCAAATCCAAGTACGGCATTGTATCTATGTGCATTGGCGGCGGTATGGGCGCAGCCGGTCTTTTCGAGAGGCCCTAACTTCATTGAAATTTTCCCTGAACATGAGATATGCTCTGGGAAACTGGGAAGTTTATTCCCATACACAGAATGCAAAAGGAGAAGGTGTAACCACCTTCTCCTTTTTTTTTATTACAGATATTTCATGAGTTTATCTCATAAGTTAAATTAATCATAAATATAACCAAGCTCGGTTCCGGGATAGTAATGTTTAAGAACTTCTTCCAGCTCGTAACCTTCTTCAATCATCTTCCGGGCTCCATACTGGCTAAGCCCTACGCCATGTCCCCATCCTCCGCCACGAGCAACTATCTCTTCCAATTTTTGGTCATCATCATGGCTCAGTTCAAAGTAAGCAAATGCACTGGGCAACATTCCAAAATCAGAAACAGTAGTTCCGTCCCCTCGTTTTAACTCAATAGGTGCAGCACCTTCCTGATATTGCATGGGTCGAAGCACTGATCTGATAGTATATTCACTTATCAAGCGATAATCTCCATTAGAGCCTATTATATCCAGTTTCATAATATTCCCCCCTTCTCCCCTTTCAATCACTTCTATATCTTGCAAAGTTCCAACGGGGTCTTCAGAGATTTCTTTGGAGATATAATCTCCCTCTTCTTTGCTTAGAACCTGTTCAGGCCTTTGTTTATAGAGTTCACCTAAATTGGCTTCAATGCTAGCTTCTAGCTCTTCCCTGTGCATTGATACCTCCCAGCGGAAATAGGGGGATTCTCCATCAAAAGCTTGTTCCATGCCATGTTCAATATTATCAATAAATCTTTTCAACTCTTCCTCCCTTTCCAAATCTAATTCTTCTAATTCTTCCATAGAAAACTGGTTACTTGATTCATCATCTGCGTCTTCGCCCGGCACCTCTTCGTTGTTTTCTATCATGTCAACCTGGCATCTGGCCTGTAGATAATGATAATTCTCACCCGGGAACTCTCTGGTTTCAGGATCAGCCCAAACTTCTTCCGGATTGGCAGTATGTCCACTGGATGTAGAAAAGAAATAAGCCAGTATAGGTTCTTGTTCGTAAAAGGGGACCTTCCCTTCCGTTTTTTGAACTGCTTCAACTGTAGGTTCATTTTCCGGATAATTATTGTAAACCTGTGATTTTACGCTATCATCCAGATGGGCACCCTCTGCCCAAAAATTACTGGTGAGTACCCCCCGGTAGGCGTAGGAGCGAGAAATAACCGCTTGTACCTGGAGACCTTCTACTCCAAAATTCTGCGGCATTTCACTGGGAACCACTCCATAAAGATATTCTTCCAAAGGCAATTCATTAACTAAAATTAATTCGTTAGAGGAATTAACGCTAACATCCATTTCGCCTCGGTAAGAAGGTGTTTCTTCTCCCCAGCCTTCCCTCTCAATCATTGGCAGATAAATCTTCCCATCTTCCGTCTGGGGGGTAAACCTGATGCGGCGTTGAGAATTAGATTTCTGTAATACCTCCTGACCAAAAGTTTCAACTGCCATTCCATCAGAAGTAGCCCTAACTTGAACTTCTTCCTCGGAATCCACAGTATGCTCTTCCCCGCTGTCTTGATCTACCACTTTTAATTGTCCATCACTATATAAATTTACCTCTTCATGGCTTAGATTTGTGTGATCTGAATCATTAATAGCCACCCTAATTTTCTCTGGGATAAAATCTTCCATTATTTCTATAGCCAAAACCTGACCTTCGTACAGATGTAATTTTACATCAGAGTGTCCTACTATTAACTCTCCCCACCCAGAAGACATGAAATTACTTCTTGATTCATTCATTTTATAAACAGGCGGCTCAGACATATAAAAATCAAAAAAGCCTTCTTTTTCGCCTTCTATCTGATTATTTGTCCTAGATATAAGACGAGATATGTCTTTTGCATCAGCTATTTTTGCTACAAGAAGCTGATCCTCATAAACAACTGAATATACTACATCTCCACGGCTGATACCCAGATCTCCTTCTATCTCATCCAGGTAAAATGTTTCATCTTCTCCCTGATAAAATAAATTGATATGAAGAGGGCTTCCCCCCATAACATAGGCGCCTGGAAAAACTTGAAGTTCGGGAATGTTAGAAATCATCCACTGGCCATTTTTTCTTATTAATTCCGTATCCAATTTAACGCTATTTCCGGCAGGGAAATCCGGAGTAGAAAAAGATATCTCTGCCCTCCCCTTAATAAAGCCTGTCAATCTTGAACTTTCTACTCCATCAAACTTGAAAAAATTCTTATCCAAAATATCTTCCCATTCATCCAACTCTTCTTTTCCTTCAAGCATCTTTTTTTCTGCTTCTTCAAACTCTCCATCAGCCACCCTATTCCAAAACTGTTCACTTGTATAAAGTATCTTTGCGCTTTCTTGATTGTTGTAATACAGCAAGGCCACCAGTGGCAAACCTAAAATTATCAATATAACTATTGCTAACCCTGCCCAATTAACCCTACTGGCTTTCTTGTTTCTTAAGCTTCGGATCCTTTTCCTTTTATTACTTTGACGTTTACTCATTGTAGAAAGATCTCCCCCTCTAAACCTTATTAAATTAAAACTCAAACTCATTTAACTTATTACTATGATGTAATATATCTACAATGAAGAGGATTTATTATTATCTTAACACATTTATCAGATTATAATGAGGTGCTCAATATGTGTTTTGGGATTTTTATTTATAAAATTTTAGCAATAACAATTGAAAATACCCTTAATCATAGTTTATCATGAATAATCATCCCTATTTTGGATTATTTTATATAAGGAGCAATAATAGAAAGGAGGCATCTCAAAATGGAGATTACTATTAATGATGACTGCACTGCTTGTGGAATATGTGAGGATATCTGCCCGGAAGTTTTTGAATTGGGAGATATTAAAGCCTTCGTAAAAAACAATCCTGTCCCGGAAGAATACCACGATGATTGTATGGAAGCAGCAGAAGAATGTCCCGTGGAAGCTATAGAAATTCAAAAATAATATCAAAGATAGCTGAGTATTGCCCCACTGTAAATTGTAGATAAATTCTTGGCAAAAAGTAAAATCCTTTGCGTATTCACTTGATGTTATAGGTATGAAATTATATAATATATCTTAGCAAGAAAAAGTAAAGACAAGATATGCGCCTGTAGCTCAGGGGATAGAGCAGCGGACTTCTAATCCGTTAGTCGGGGGTTCGAATCCTCCCAGGCGC
>PWGT01000108.1 GCA_003554535.1 Syntrophomonadaceae bacterium
TAACCAAGTAGCTTCGTTCGACTTGCATGTGTTAGGCACGCCGCCAGCGTTCGTCCTGAGCCAGGATCAAACTCTCCAGTTTAATCCTTAATCTCCTTAAAACTCAAAAGGAACCCAAAAAATCTTTCGCCTTGGGAACCCAAATCTTTCTGGCTTGCCCTGTTCAGTTTTCAAAGAGCGCTTATAAATAAATTTTCCAAGCGCCGTTCCGCTCGGTAATCATTATACTAACACACCCCCAATGCGGTGTCAACACATTCTATCTTGATCTTTAAAAATGATATTCAATTATCAATTCTATTATTATATACTAGATATTATCCTTCATCAGGTAAAAAATAATCACGTGTTATTAATAGATCTAAGGTAAATCAATGGTAGTAGACTCAGAAGGAAAGCGAAGGTTTATAACAGTATCAGGAACTTCTCCCGGGTAAATAGTATCGGCTATGGGAACTGTGGTCAAAACTTCTACAGGTGAAGATATAAAAGGTATCACAATACGAACTTCGGTAAAAACTTCCATATAAATTTTATGACGAACCTGGTTAATTCCAGCCTCTTCAAAAACATCTACAATCCTGGTATTAACTCTTCCCCTTGGAATTAACCTTACAGGTATTTGAGGGCCATAAGTAGCAAGAATATAGCTATCCATTGCTTCCCCCAACGGTATTTCAAATGGTTCTTGTTCCATAGCATATAAAGCTTCCTGAGTAGCTAAAGTGGTTTTGGCAAGCAATTTATTTATTTTTATGCCATCCAGGTTAGCCATGACTATTCTTCCAGATTCATCCCGTTCAACTTTGATTAAATCGGCGTACACTAAATCAGAAGTAATATTATCTAACAGGGCACGGTTTATTGCTTCGGTAGCAAGAATGTCCGCTTTTAATTCGGCAATTGATAAAATAGCTGGCCTTAAACTTTTTTCCGCATACAAAAATATTTCAATTATTAAAAACAAAATGAATACAATTATAAAAAAAGACAGGAAGGAGGGTAGCTTTCTTTCAAAACGCCGCCTCCTGAACATATAAATATCCCCCCTGTTTATTAATTAATATGAGGAGGGATTATAATTAGAAGTAAAAGTTTTATGATCAATTTTTCAGAAATAATAATACATTAATTATTCAACCACTAGTTGCGCGAACCTTCTTTTTCCTGCCTGTATTAAAGTGTCATTATTTAGTTCAATTTCTTCCTCTATTGAGTTTATTTTCTTTCCATTTACCTTTATTCCACCCTGTTTGACCAATCGCCGAGCTTCGCTATTGCTGGATGCTAATTCAGTTACTTTTAACACTTTAATAATATTTGCTGAACTGCCCCATTCATTTTGTTTCAATTTAACCTGAGGTATTTCTTCAGGCAATTCCTTCTGCTGAACCACACGCTGAAAATGTTTTTCAGCTTCAGTGGCTTCATTATTACCATAATAGATAGTTACTATCTGCCGGGCCAACTTCATTTTGGCATCCCTAGGGTGTAAATTACCAGATTCAAGCTCACTTTTTACATTTTCAATCTCAGTAGTTGGCAACCCGGAAGCCAGGTGATAATATTCCGGCATTATCTCATCAGGTATAGACATTATCTTCCCGTAAATATCTTCCGGGGGCTCAGTAATACCTATATAATTACCAAGGCTCTTGCTCATTTTTTGAACTCCGTCAGTTCCAGTTAATATAGGCATAGTTAATGCAACTTGTGGCTCCTGTCCATACTCTTTTTGGAGATGCCTACCCATTAAGATATTAAACTTTTGCTCCGTCGCTCCCAGTTCAATATCAGCTTCAATAGCAATAGAGTCATACCCCTGCATTAAAGGATAAAAGAACTCGTGAATACATATTGAATGTCCTTCTTGATACCTGCGGTTAAAATCTTCCCTTTCCATCATCCTTGCTACCGTGTACTTCGAAGATAGATTAATAACATCAACAAAATTAAATTTTGACAACCACTCACTGTTAAATACTAGCCGGGTTTTATCTGGTTGAAGAATCTTGTAGACTTGTTCTTTATACGTCTGAGCATTGTTCATTACTTCTTCTTCAGAGAGCTGTTTTCTGGTCTGTGACCTTCCAGTGGGATCTCCTATACGCCCTGTGAAATCCCCCAGTATGATTACTGCTTCATGCCCCAAATCCTGAAAATCCCTTATTTTATGCAAAACCACTGCATGCCCCAAGTGTAAATCCGGTGCTGAAGGGTCAAATCCCAGCTTACATGTTAAAGGGCTCTCATTATCATAAGCTTTTTTAAGCTTGTTCAAAAGCTCTTCTTCTTGAATTATTTCTACTGTATTTTTCTTAATAATCTCCATTTGAGCGTCCGGATTTTGCATTTTTGCCATCGATTCTCTACTTCCTCCTTCGCAGAATTAATATTGTTCGATTATAGAAATTTTAACACAATCTATATTTTAAAGGAATAATTACACCCCTACGTATCAACCTGGGATGTGCCCTCTTTAAATCTTTTTCTCCTGTCTCTTATCAGCCTGAAAAACAAATGCCAATATGGCTGCAACTGCTTCATATAATTCTACCGGAATTTCTTCTCCTAAATTTAACACCCTTAAGCTTTCCGCCAGATCCTTATCTTCATAAATTGTTATTCCCTGCTCTCTGGCAATTTCCTTAATTTTTTCCGCCAGCCAACCTTCACCGGTAGCAACAACTACAGGAGCATTATCTTTTTCCTGCTGATAGCGCAATGCTATTGCTTTTTTCTGGTCAAAAAAATCAGGTTTTTTAGCCATAATAATTAAACCACCTTCTTATCTATTCTAACCTTTATAATTCTTTAAACCTGAGTATCCAGAAGAATGTTATCCTTGGACATGCTTTCTGCAATTTTTTCGCGAACCGGATATACTTGCCATGTGATCAATTTCTTGCTAGAAGATTTTTTTAACTCATCTTCTTCCAATAAAACCTGGGCTTCTTCTTCCAAAATACGCCCAATTTTTTCTTCTTCAACCATGAAAGTGCATTCAAAATTATTATTTCGAGTTCCAATTTTGATCATAATTAAGCCTAAATTTTTCGTTTCAACTGTTAATTCCAGTAATGTTCTTTGCTGATTTTTGTAACCGCGCCCTTTTTGAGGTGGTGGATAATATCTTAACAAGACTGGATATTTCATTTCATATTCAGGTAAAGATACAAAAAAGGTCCACAACAAAGATTCTGCAGTGGGCATACTACTTTGAGTTGGGTTACCAGATTGTTGAGGAGCCAAACTCGTTCTGGCCAAAATCCGGTAAATATGCTGCTCTCCTCTTTGGGAGTAGTATTCTAATAGTAAATACTCACCTTTTGTTATCTGGGCCTCCAGCTGAGCAGAAAACTTTCCCCCGGCACTTTGCAGAAATACCTTGTCACCTTTCACATCCACCACCTGAGCCAGCACTCTAAATATGGAACCCTCATCAGCTCGTTGCTTCGCTGCACCGCTTGGAGGAGAAAATATTTTCCCGAGCATTTCACTTACGGAGTTTAAATTTAATTCCATATTTACTCTCCCATAATTAAACTTCTTTAAATTTTTGTCGAAGCTGACCCGCTTTTTCTTCTGGCAGTGAATCGTTAATGAATGTTCCTGCTCCCTGTTCACAGCCTGCCAGATACTTTAACTTACCCTGATCCCGCAAAGGAGGGTAAAATTCAATATGAAGATGCCCGAACCCTTTGGAGTTATTACACAG
Source organism: Syntrophomonadaceae bacterium (assembly GCA_003554535.1). Next base: position 3,719 of record PWGT01000108.1, read on the forward strand.
TTCTTGATGAATGACCATTATATAGGGAAAGGGATGATCAAAAAGATTATCATAAGATTTTATGGTCTTTTGCAATATTGAAGCCAAATCCTTTATTTCACTTTCTCCTAAATCAATTAAAGAAGGATTATGGTTTCTGCTGTAAATATGTACTTCAAACGGGTAGTGAGCTGAAAAAGGCACAAATGCTGTAAATGAATTATTACTACCGACAACTCGCCTACCATCATTTTCTTCTATTTGAAGCAAATCACAAAACAAACATCTTTCTGTTTTTTCATAATGTTGTTTGGCCGCTTCTAACTCCTGGGCAGGAACCTTAGGCACATAGGGGAAAGCATAAATCTGACCGTGAGGATGATGTAGCGTTACTCCAACTTCCTCACCTCTATTTTCAAATATAAGAACGTAATCGATCTCTTCTTTGCCTCCCAGATTTTGGTATCGATCGCGCCATACTTTTATCAAGTTTTCTACTTTCTCCTTGCTTAGAGTAGACAAGTTGCCCTGGTGTTGAGAAGTATAAACCACAACCTCACAAACCCCGGCAGAAGGTTCCACCATATACAAATCTGATTGTTCAACCGAGGGTTGCGGAGGAGGTAGCTTAAAGCTAGGGAATCGGTTTTCAAAGACTACTATATCAAAATCATCTCTCGGTATTTCCGTGGGATGCCCACCTTCTTTAGTTGGACATAAAGGGCAATACTCAGGAGGAGGCAAAAATGTCCTTTCCATCCTGTGAGTTGCCACTACAACCCATTCTTGCTTGATTGGATCCCATCTCATCTCTGACATATTTAACTTTCTCCATTAAATCTCTGAGAATGTTTATTTTCTGGTGCGTAATCATTGTCCTTGGAATAGAAATATATTATATACCTTCCATCTTCTTTTGTTGTTACTTCTTTTTGCAAACACTTTCTGCTAATATCATTGTTTTTCATGATATCCTCTCAATTAAGTTTATAATATTTATTGTAATTCTAAAAAAGTATAACATAACATGCATTAAGAGTCTATTTTAAGCTATTAATCTACTTTCAATTATTAGATCTATCTGAACTGATAAAGTATTATTACTGATACATTTTATCAACTAAATCAGCATACTTCTGGGTTACTATATTTCTTTTCACCTTAAGGGTAGGGGTCAATTCACCTTTCTCAACAGAAAGTGCTTCTGGTAATAGGTTGAATCTTTTGATCTGCTCAAAGTTTTCATAGTTTGGATTTACTCTATCAATTATTTCTTGATAAAGTTGCCTTACTTTTTCATTTTCTAGAAGTTTAGAATCTATTTCGCATATTACTTTATCTCCACTCTGTCCTTCAGTAAATCGAGTTTTTTTATCATCATAAGAGATATTATGTTTTTTGGCAAATTCTACTATATAGTCATAAGCTGGTTGGATCAAAGCACTGATAAACTTTTTATCATCACCAATTACCACAGCGTCGTCAATCAAGCGATCCTTTTTTAATTCTTCCTCTATGGGTAATGGAGCCACATTTTTACCGGTAGAAAGTACCAATATATGTTTCTTGCGTTCTTTGAAAACAAAGTGATTATCCTCATCAAAATAACCGATATCACCAGTTTTAAGCCAGCCCTCCTCAGTAAACGCTTCCTTAGTTTCATCGGGGAGTTTATAATACCCTTGCATAATATTTTCTCCTTTAATAAGGAGTTCTCCATCTTCATCCAATGTTTGCATGGTTCCAGGCAAAGGAGGACCCACAGTTCCTGGCTTGATACGTTTCATGGGATTAAGATTGGACGGAGCGCTTGTTTCTGTCATGCCGTATCCTTCAATAATTATTATTCCTATGCCGCTAAAGAAATAAGCCAGGTTTTTAGGGAGGGCACTTCCTGCTGAAACTGTCCATTTTAACCTGTCTACACCTATTCTTGTTCTAATCCGCTTGAATACCAGCCTATCAGCAATATTATGCTGCATTTTTAATTTTGAGGATACTGCCATCCCCTGTCCTTGATGGCGTCCCACTTCCCTGGCCACATCAGAAGCCCAATCAAACAGTTTTTTTCTCAAAGGGGGACCTTCTTCGATCTGGTCTACAATCCGGTCATAAACTCTTTCAAACAAGCGAGGCACAGATACAAATATATCCGGTCGGATCTGAGGTAAATCATCAGCCAATTGTTGGGGATTGCTAAAACAGTTCGTAGCGCCAGCTTTCACCGAAGCCAAAAATACCAGGCGCATGTAAACATGGGCCAGGGGCAAAAAGTTCAACCCCACGCTACCAGCTTCAAGGGTAACAATCCTTAGCACTGACATAATGTTAAACCTGAAATTCCAATGCGTAATCATGGTGCCTTTCGGCAAACCAGTAGTTCCACTTGTATAAACTATGCTACATAGATCATCAGGAACAACGCTTTGCCATCTTTCTTCGTATTTGCCAGGATTATCTTTATCAAATTGCTTTCCTAGTTTCATTACTTCCGAAATACTTATTATATCTTCACTTTCTCCTTCTTTGCCTGTTTCATCTATGGTAATGACATAATTCAAATCCGGAAGTTCATCTTTTATTTGAATTATTTTATCTAACTGCTCCTTGTTTTCTACAATTACAATCTTACTATCAGAGTTATCCAGGATGAATTTGACACTGTCAGGCACAAGGGTGGGGTAAATTGTTACGGTTACACCACCTGCAGTAAGTATAGCAAAGTCCGCCAAACCCCATTCATAACGAGTATCAGCAAGAATACTTACTTTATCTCCTTTATCTATTCCCAGTTGCATCAACCCTTGGCTAAGCTTTTTTGTTTCTTGCCCAAATTCATAATAGCTTAGTTTATCGGTTCCTAACTGAGTTTTGAAAAGTATCGCTGGTATCTCCGAATAATTTTTCACAGTGTCCCAAAACATTTTATTTAAAGTTTCTTTTTTTACTTCTCTTAGTTCTTCTCCTTTTACAATATTACTCATATATTGTACCTCCACATGTAACTTTTAGGATTTATATAATTTATTAGCATTAATATCTTATAACCCCACTGAAATAATTGCTATTATTGGTACATGGAGTTAATCAAATCCTCATATTTGCTCATCACCACATTCCTTTTTACTTTCAAAGTGGGAGTAAGCTCACCTTTTTCTACAGAAAGTGCCTCCGGCATAAACCTGAACCTTTTAACTTGTTCAAAGTTGTTATAATTTTTATTGACTCTGTCTATAATTTCTTGATAAAGTTCGTAAACTTTTTTATGCTCCAAAAGTTTGGGATCTATCTTGCAAATTACTTTGTCTCCGCTCTGCCCTTCAGTAAATTCAGTTTGTTTCTCGTCATAAGATATTCCATGTTTTTTGGCAAAATCTACCAAGTAGTCATATGATGGTTGAATTAAGGCACTAATATATTTCTGGTTATCACCGATTACCAGAACATCGTCTATTAACCTATCCTTTTTCAATTCTTCCTCAATAGGCAATGGGGCGACATTCTTACCAGTGGATAGAACCAGAATATGTTTTTTGCGTTCCTTAAATACAAGATAGTCATCTTCATCAAAATAGCCAATGTCCCCTGTTTTCAACCAACCATCTTCAGTAAAAGCTTCTTTGGTTTCTTCCGGAAGTTTATAATAGCCATGCATAACATTATCACCTTTAATGAGTATTTCTCCATCTTCGGCAGTCATTTGCATGGTACCCGGCAGAGGCGGCCCCACAGTTCCTGGTTTAATTCGATGAGTGGGGTTCAAGTTTGAAGGAGCACTTACCTCGGTCATTCCATATCCCTCTATAATAACTATCCCAATTCCACTAAAAAAATAAGCCAAGTTTTTGGAGAGCGCACTTCCCGAGGAACAAGTCCATTTTAAGTTATCAACACCCATCCGGTTGCGTATTTTTTTAAAAACCAGTTTATCGGCCAGTTTGTGTTTTCTTTGTAATTTCTTGGGGATGGGCTTTCCTTCTCCGTGGTGGCGACCCACTTCTCTTGCCACATCAGATGCCCAGTAAAACATTTTTTTACGAATAGGAGACCCTTCTTCCATTTGATCAATTATTCGATCGTAAACTCTTTCAAATAAACGAGGTACCGATACAAACACATCTGGCTTTACCCGCGGTAAATCTTCGGCCAAGTGCTGAGGATTGCTAAAACAAGAAGTAGCACCTGCATATACGGCAGCAAAATAAACCAGGCGCATATAAACATGGGCCAGCGGTAAAAAGTTGAGACCAATATACCCCGGGTTAAAATCTACTAAACTTATCACCGAATAAACATTAAACATAAAATTCCAGTGTGAAATCATGGTTCCTTTAGGCACACCGGTAGTCCCACTTGTATAAACCAAACTGCAAAGATCATCAGGATCCACACTTTTCCATCTCTCTTCATATTTACCCGGGTTATCTTTTTCGTATTTTTCACCCATATTTTTAACTTCTTCCAAGCTAAAAATATTATCTTGTTTTTTCTCAGTAGGTTCCAGAGTTACTATATATTTCATTAAAGGGAGTTCCTCTTTTACCTCCATTATTTTTTCCAGTTGCTCTTCATTCTCAACAATTACTATCTCGCTATCTGAGTTTTCAATGATATATTTGGCACTGTTTGCATTTAATGTAGGATATATGGTTGCAGTAGCACCACCAGCGGTTAAGATAGCAAAGTCAGCCAGCACCCACTCATAGCGGGTATCTGCCAAAAGACTTACTTTGTCGCCTTTCTCCACCCCTAAACTCATCAACCCCTGGCCCATTTTCTTGATATCTTCACCAAACTCTTTATAGCTCATTCTGTTATAGCCATTCTCCGTTGGCTCTATAACTGCAGATATATTAGAGTATTTTCCTATAGCGTCCCACAACATCTGATTCAAACTTTCCTTCTTTATACTGCCGATATCTTTGCCTTTCACAATTTTAGTCATTACCACACCTCCGTTTTTAAAATATTGCAACACATCTTTATAAAAAAACACCCAAGCAAATACAGCTTTGATCTTATAGAATATTTCTTTCATACATTACAGGAATAGAAATAATTGTCTAGATCCAAAACTGTTATTTGCTTGGGTAGTTTAACTTATACAGTAACTATATAGCCTAACTTTTCTTCTTATTCCACAGGCTGAAAATACTTAATGTCATAGAAGTCGCCAGAGCGCTCTTCATTCCAGACTGCTTTCACTCTCATTCCCACTTTAATTTTTTCATGTTCAACGCCACCTACCATATGCATAAAGAAAGTATTGGAACCATCTAGAATAATATAACCGTAAGCGTATGGAGGTGTAGCCGGTTGTCCTGGATAAGGCAGATTTACTATTGTTACCGAATCCAAAATACCCTCATCCTTAACCGGAATTAATTCTTTTTCAACTGGCGCCATACAGATTGCACACCCTCCTGGTGGAACTATTACTTTTCCACAAGCTGTACATTTTGCTCCATATATAGTCTTTTCATTTTTCATGTATTCAAAAAACTTGGTGGTCATTTCCCCAAATGACCAGTGATAGGGTACATGCCATGTATGCTGGACATTTTCAATTATTTCTGTCATTTTTACCCCTCCTTTCAGCTTATAACTTCAAAGCACTCAATATCCATAATATGACCTATAGTTTCATCTTTAAAAACTGCTTTCACCTGCCCGCCTACAGCCAACTTATCCATATCTTTCCCTTTTACAAGATGGACCATAGCTGTGTCAGCTCCGGTAAGCTGTACCATCACAATGGCGTAAGGAACTTCAGGTGGCCAAAGCAATGGATGTTCATCCACACTGGCAGGGCTTATCCGACTGTTCAAGTACTCTTCCGATGGCTTTTTACCAAAAAAGTCCTGTTCTACCTTGGTAAAGGATATTACTTTTCCTTCGTTCTTTACATCAACAAAGTCATCTTCGCCCAGATCTACGTAACAATCAGGGCATAAATCCTGCGGGGGAACGAAAACTTTTTTACATGCCGGGCATTTAGCCCCTAGAATATTATGTTCTTTCAATCCGCCTAAAAACTTTCCAATAACTGAACCTGTAGTCCATTTGTACGGAACAGTAATATCCCAATCTAAAATTCTGGACATATCATTACACCTCCTTAAGACTTATCGCTTCCAAAAATCATCACTGTATGAAACTGGATAGCGCCGCCCCAACCATGACCAAGGGATAGACGCGCGCCAGGCACCTGGCGATCACCGGCTCTACCCATTACTTGTAGAGCTGCTTCTGCTTTGCGGAACATGGCCGCAGCACCAATTGAATTGGCGCAAAGAACACCACCTGAGGGATTAACAGGCAACTCCCCGTCCATTTGAGTCGCACCGCTTTCCAACAGATTCCCTCCTTCTCCCCAATCACAGAAATTCAAGCCTTCATACCAAATCATTTCTTGAGGAGCAAACGCATCATATACTTCGGCTACATCAAGCTCCTTAAGCGGATTTTTAATGCCTGCCCTTTCATACGCTTTTTCCGCTGCCAGCCTCAAACCAATCGGTTTTGACCAATCCCGGTCAGGGTAATTTAGTCCTTCATTTGTGGAAGAAGCCCCCAACGCCCAGGCGATCTTATCAGTGATTTCTTCCGCCTTTTCTTCTTTGGCAAATATCATGGCACACACGGCATCTGAAGTCGGGCACATGTCTGCCATCCGTAATGGATCACAGAGCATAGGTGTATTTTTTGCTCCTTCCAGGTTGTAATCCGGTATTTTCAATTGTGCGTATGGATTATTCAAGGCATTATTACGGTTTTTTACCGCCACTTTCAAGCCAATCTCATTTGAATATCCGTGCTTATTATAATACTTTGCCGCTTGAATTGCTGCTGCTGAAGGAGCTCCGGCAGCAAATTGCCTGCCCATGATGGGGTCATAAACAGTGGACAAGCCAATCTGGGCAGAAGAAGTTTCATTTAGTTTGTTTCCTGAAATGGCCATTACCACATCAAATTTACCACTGGCCACCAGATAATATGCACCTATAGCCGCTGAACCGCCAACTGTTCCTCCAGTGTGAATCCGGAATAATGGTTTATCTGTAGCTCCAATGGCATCACCACACCATTTTTCCGGTTGATTAACCCCCTCAAAATACTCCGGTGAATGTCCAAATACAAATGCATCTATATCTTTGGGGGAAAGTCCTGCATCTTCATATGCACTTTTGGCACCCAACCGGTATAATGCTGGAATACTTACATCCCAACGAGATTTGTTTTCAGTCATTCCAATTCCGACAACCCCTACTTTACTGGTCATGTTCACACCTCCTTATTTGAAAAAATTAAATAGATAAAATAGAAACCAGGTTTGACTGCATAAACATACCGCTTGCAGCATGAACCAGGGCTTTACCCTTATTTTGCGCTACCTGGTTGTCCCCAGCCTTGCCGGTTAACTGCAGATAACTTTCAATAACTCTTACCAAACCAGAAACTATTATGGGATTAGCACATAAAGTTCCACCAGATGGGTTTACCGGGAATTTCCCATTTATATCTGTAACTCCATCCTTTATTAGCTTGATACCTTCTCCTTCCTTGCACAGCCCTAAGCTCTCATAAAGCATCATTTCATAGAAAGCGTAACTTTCACAAACTTCCGCAAAATCTACTTCCTGCATAAGATCCTTAATTCCAGCTTCATTATATGCTTTCTGGGCAGCTGTTTTCCCTGCATTGCATCTTGACAGATCACGGTTTCCAGGATAGTAATTATCCTGGGCGAATCCAAACCCGTCTATCCATACAGGCTTATTCTTTGCATTCTTGGCAAAATCTTCGGTGGATAAAATTACAGCAGCTGCACCATCTGTTAGCGGGGCTGATTCCAACTCTTTAAGGGGAGATGCCAAATAAGAAGAGTTCATTACCTCCTGAACACTTACTTCCTTTCGCAGTTGAGTACGTGGATTTTTACTTCCTGCTCTCCTGTTTTTAACTGCAACCTCCGCTGCATCTTCTTCTGATAAGCCAAAAGTTTCATAATACTTTCTGGCTTGCAGGGCAGCAGATGTGTTTAATTCTAGCCCCATTGGTCTTAGGTAGAAAGGATCACAAGACATGTTAGCATAAAATGCTGGCCCTGCATCAGATGGTTTGGCATGAGCCACCAGCAGGCAGTTTTTCCATTCGCCAGTAAGCATCCGGTAATAAGCGTACATCAAAGCATAAGCTCCATCATCTTCTACCTTGCTTTCTTCTTTCATATAGGAGCCCATATCATCAGCAGCAAAAGCATTTGAAATAGATATACCATCAATCGTGTCACAAGAAGCAGAGATTACTTTATCAATATCATTAATGCTTAACTGAGCATCTTCCAAAACGGAAACTACTGTTTCATTGATTAATTGATTTCTATTTTCATTTTCTCTTCTACCTTTAAATTCGGTCAGGTAGCTTCCAATAATCCCAATCTTACTCAATATTTTCACCTCCTCAAAATTTACCTTATGTTTAGATCTAGTTGGCAGAACAATAAATGAGAATTAAATCTGAAGTTTTTGATCACCCCCCTCTTTAGCAACAGGTTTTCAGAGCCCTGTTATAGTTGTCTAGATATAATTTCCAACATAATCTCATCAGTTCCACCACCGATTCTGGCCAGACGGCTGTCCCGCCAAATTCTTTCTATTGGATATTCGGTAGTGTAGCCATAACCTCCATGCAGTTGCAGAGCTTCATCGGCAATCTTAAACGAAACCCTGGTAGCAAAATACTTGGCCATGGAAATTTCTTTAGCGGGAAATTCACCCACATTAATTTTGCTTGCCACATGATAGGAAAGCTGACGGGCAGCCTCCAGTTCAGTGGCCAACTCCGCAAGGCGATGGCGAATTGCTTGAAACTTTATAATAGGGCGTCCGAACTGCTGTCTTTCTTTTAGATATTTAATTGTAATATCCAAGGTAATTTGAGCTCCAGCTACCGAAGAAAGAGCGCCATATAACCTCTCTGGTTGTAATTCCCACATAATACTATAAAAGCCCTGACCTATTTCTCCCAAACGATTTTCATCTGGCACTACGCAATCCTGAAACGCAAGTTCTGCCGTATCAGAGGAACGCATTCCCACTTTATCCAATTTCCTGGAAACTGAAAATCCTTCTGTATCAGTATCTACCACAAATAAAGTAACACCCTTGGGACCTTCAGAGCCCGGTTCCCTGGCCACAACTATGGCAAAATCTGCCCGGTTTCCGTTAGTAATAAATATTTTTTGACCGTTAATAATCCAGTTATCCCCATCCCATTTGGCAGTGGTACGGATGGAAGCCACATCTGATCCGGCATCGGGTTCACTAATGCCCAGACAACCGATTTTTTCTCCTTGCAGACAGGGTTTAAGATAACGCTGCTTTATATCTTCCGATCCTATTTTGTGAAGAAGGGGGCACACCATATCCGTTAAAACCCCTATCCCTAAAGCAACTCCTCCGGAATTACAACGCATCATCTCTTCAGCAAGCACCACTCCAGAGAGATAATCTCCTCCCTCTCCTCCGTATTCTTCAGGGTAATGGACACCTAAAAAACCCAATTCTCCCAATCGCTTGAACACCCAGTTAGGGAATTCACCAGCTTCCTCCCATTCATCCGCATAAGGAGCAAGTTCATTTTCCACAAATTCCCGAATGGTCTTTCTAATTGCCAGGTGCTCTTCATTAAAAATATGATGTTGTTCTTCCATTCTCTTTCCTCCTTTATTAGATACTTTATTGATTTTCTTTTATTTCAAAATACAATACATCTTGCATATTACCCACTCTTTGGCCATCTTCTTTGAAAACAGCTTTTACCCTCATTCCTCTCCAAAGCTTGGTATGATCATGCTCGTTTACAAAGTGGGACATAGCCGTGTCACATCCATCGAGCTGAATATAACCAAAGGTATAGGGCACCGGCCTCTTTTCTCCTAATTCCGGATCAATAAAGGGGAAGTTAACCACTGAGAACGCCGTTAATGTTCCTTCCGTTGACAACTCTACCCACTCATCAATATGCGCAAAACAAGGACCACATACCTCCCGAGGTGGGAAGTATACTTTCCCACATTGCGGGCAACGGGTTCCCCAGAATCTCTTTTCATCACGCAAACTCCTTAAGAATTTGCTCCCATATTTTCCTGCAGACCAGTTATAAGGCAGATCAGCAACTTCTTGCAGCTTAATAAGTTCAATTTCACCTGAAGAGCTCATAAATTTACTCCTTTCTAAAATAGTGGCTACCAGGGACGAGAACTAAGCAACATCATATCTGTCCAGAATGTTCCGCCAAATCCCGTGGCCAATGCCAAGTTTGCATCTTCTACCTGCCTTGCGCCAGCTTTTCCTTGAATTTGCATTGCAGCTTCGCCAATTCTCAACATTCCGGTAGCCCCAATGCAGTTTGTGCAAAGGACTCCTCCGGATGGATTAAAAGGAAGTTCACCTCCCAAATCGGTAACTCCATCCCACACAAGCTGGGGAGATTCACCGGGGCCGCATATTCCCATATATTCCATCCATTTTAACCCGGCAAAGGTATACGGTTGATAAAGTTCCACCAGATCCAACTCTTTTAAAGGCTCTTTAATTCCTACATTTCCAAATAATTCTCTGGTAGCATATTTAAGACTATCATTAGCGGTGTAATCTATATCACCAAAGTAACAATTAGCGTGTCTAACCGAAGTTCCCATTATCCAAGCCGGCCGCGGTGAAATTCGCTTTGCCTTTTTCTCTCCTGCAAAGATAACTGCCGCTGCTCCGTCTGTACGAGGACATATATCCAGCAATTTTACCGGATAGGAAAGCATCGTGGAATTGAGTACATCCTCGGTAGTAATCTCACTTTGTAAATGAGAATAAGGGTTCAATGCTCCGTGGCGCCTATCTCTTACTGCCACTCTGGCCGCATCTTCTTCCTTAACCCCGTATTGCTTCATATACGCTGAGGCTTCCACAGCCAACCCCGGTAAAGCCCCACTAAATGAAAACCTGTCAAAAATAGGATCACTGCAAGTGATAATAGCGCCGGTTGTATCTGATTCAGAATTTTTCTCCCATCCTATTGCTAATACCACATCAAACATTTCGGATGCTACATGATGGTAGCCGGCTATTCCTACAGTAGTCCCAGTTGTTCCACCGGTAGTAACTTTGAAAACAGGTTTCATGAAGGCACCCGTTCCATCAACGCTCCAGTTATCCATATAGTTTACCGCTTCAAAATGGTCCATATTACCGATAACTACAGCATCTATATCATCCAAAGTAAGTTCGGCATCTTCCAGGGCAGATCTAACCGCTTCCCCAATTAATTCAATTCCATTTACATCGTCGCGGCGACTTCGATGATATGTTTGCCCAAAACCAACAGCTGCAACCCTTTGACCCAAAATCTTCCCTCCTCACGTAGCAAACTTATTCGCTTAACACCATTACACAATGAGATTGGGCACACGGTCCGTTTATACCGTGAGCCAGTGCTGTTTTTGCATGTTTAACTTGCCTTCCTTCTGCCTCTCCCCTTATCTGGAGAGCACACTCTATAACCCTGGCCATGCCAGCAACCAGCACCGCATGTGAAGATATAACTCCACCGGAAGGATTCACAGGTAGTTCACCATCCATCGCTGTAACACCCCTCCGGGTTAACTTTTTTCCGTCGCCTTTTGAGCAAAATCCCATTTCCTCCAGCCACATGAGTTCCATATAGCTGAATGCATCATAAAGTTCTACTACATCAATATCTTCAGTCGGATTATTAATATCAGCCATTTCATAAGCTTTATGAGATGCTTTTTGCAATGCAGGGGCTTCTGCCAGGCATCTATCTCCTAAAAAGTGAGCATCTGAACAGTAGCCAATACCTTTCAGCCAAACGGGTTTTCTACCCTTTTTATTGGCTACCACCCTATTACCCAAAACTACTGCAGCTGCACCATCGGATACAGGTGAAGCATCATGTAACTTGATGGGATCTGCCAGAGGGCGAGAATTAAGAACGTCATCAATAGATAGATCCATTCCCAAGTGGGCGTAGGGATTTTGCATGGCTTGTTTTCTATTTTTCACCGAAACATAAGCACAGTCTTCTTCCGTTACGCCGTATCGATTCATATACTCCCTAGCTTGTAAGGCAGAAGAAGAGATTGCATCCAGCCCCAGGGGACGCTGGTAAATATAATCAAACATAGCATTGGTTATCATCCGGGAATTACCTTCAGACCCCTTGGAATGAGAAACCACCAGGGTAGTAGAATAACTTCCGGAAAGAGTGCGCATGGCGCCGTACAAGATGCCAAAAGTTCCATCCCCTTCTACCGTAGAAACATTTTTCCCCTCGCCGTATGCAGCGCCACATGCATCTTGAACTCCCATACAAGATATGGTCCTTCCATCCCAAAAATCATTGGAAACGGTAACAATATTGTCAATTTCGTCTATGGTCATTCCCGCATCCTCGAGGGCCTGAGTAGTAACTTCGTATACTAATTCCGCATAATTGTAATCTTCTTTCTTTCCATCATATTTAGTTTGAGCCACTCCTAAAATAGCTACATCCATTATTAACTACCCTCCTTGTGAAACAAGGTTCCCGGACGAAAATACTTGATATCTTTTATATGCCCGGTTCTTTCTTCTTTAAACACAGGTTCCAACCTCATCCCTTCATGCAAATTTTCTTCATCTATTTCACCAAGCAAGTGCAGTAGAGAAGTATCTGCACCATCAAGCTTGATCATTCCATAGATAAGTGGAGGGTCTTGCGGATGAAGGGCTGGCTCATGGTAGTGAACTTTAGTGTAATTTGTTAAAACTCCATTTCCAGAAAGCTGTATCCAGTTAGTGCGAGGAAAAAAACAATACGGGCAATTGCGACGGGGTGGGAGTAAAACCTTTTCACATTCAGAGCATTTTGTTGCCCAAATCTGGCAATCATCTTTTATTTTGTTCAAAAAGAAACTGCCAGTTTCTCCCACAGCCCAGTTGTAGGGCATTCTTATTCGCCCTTTATAAACAATAGCTTCTTCCTGGTCCCGAGCCATTTTACCTTACCTCCCTCTTATTTAAATCAGCGGTAAAGATTAAATATCTGCCGTGCTTCCTTGGGTGTAGCCACTTCGCGACCACACAGTTCTGCAACTCTGACTGCCCATTCTACCTGCTCATAGCTACCTTTGGCTAATTCTTTATTAGGCATACGAACATTATCTTCCAATCCAACTCGCAAATGTCCACCGTAACCAGCAGATGCCATATTAGCAGCAAACTGGTTGGGCCCCACTCCACACACTGACCAGGAAGAGCCTTCCGGAACCATTTCGTACATCCTGTGAAAGTTACCGGGAGAGTAAGGAACACCACCAGCTACTCCAAATACAAACTGGAAGTGCAAAGGATCATCCAGAATCTGTTGCTTATTGACCAGCAAAATGTTATACAGTCCGCTTAAGTCGTATATTTCCATTTCTGGCTTTACTTTGTTCTCCCTCATTTCTTTAGCAAAATCAATGAGCATCTGGAAAGTATTTTCAAACACGATTTCAAACATTACGTCGCCTGTAGTATGATCAGCAAGAGCAAAGTTCATGGAATTGGTGTTGAGTGAAGCCATATCAGGTTTGAATTCTCTGATAGGAGCGATCCTTTGTTCAGCAGTAAGCATAGGGCGAATCGCCGTACTCATATTAATAATCAATTCCGGACACTTGTCCCTGATAGCTTCAATGGTAGGCCTAATTAAATTAAAATCCTCTGTAGACATACCTGTTTCCGGATCTCTTACATGAATATGCACCACAGATGCTCCTGCCTGCCAGCACTTATAGCTTTCCTCAGCAAATTCTTCCGGAGTGTAGGGTACTGCCTCATTTTGATGCTTCATAGTGGCTGCTCCCGTAAGGGCAGCGGAAATTACCACCTTCTCTTTCAAAGCTTCGCTAACATGTTGTTCTCTCATAATTCATTTCTCCTTTCTTAAATTAAATAATTCAAGCAAATAAGATTAAAACAGAAGTATTACTTTTCCACCCCTAACATTTCTGCATATTCTTTGCGGGGCGGCATAACTGAAGACTCACCTTTAGCGACTACCGTACCATCCTGATTAGTCCAAACACATTCCATCTCCACTTTATTTTTTTCGATATCTTTTTCAGTAACTGTTGCGGTTGCAGTAACCGTATCTCCGGGGAAAACTGGGGCTTTAAAGCGAGTGGATTGACTCAGAGCCACTGTCCCCAAACCGGGAAGAATAGTACCTAATACGGGAGCGATCAAAGATGCGGCTATTCCACCGTGAGCTATGCGTGTCTTGAACATTGTATTTTTGGCAAGTTCTTCGTTCATGTGCATGGGATTAAAGTCCCCCGTAATTGCAGCAAAAAGGGTTATATCAGTTTCGGTGACCGTCTTGCTAAAAGATCCACTTTCCCCAATCTCAATTTCTTCAATGGTTTTTCCCAGTTTCATCCAGACAAACCTCCTTTATAAATTGAGATATAATCAAAGATGTCGAATCTTGCTCTGCATGAATTTAAATAAAGAATTAATCAACAGGAGGCTGCACTTTCGCCTCACCTTCTGCGATCACCTCCTCATCCTGATTTTTCCATTCCAACTTTAATTCAAGCATATTTTCAGGAACATTCTTTTGAGAAACGATGACTGTGGCTGTTATAGTATCACCTGCATAAACTTGCCCTTTAAAACGGTAGGAGTTCTCTAATATTACTGATCCTACCCCGGGCAAAATATTATTTATTACTGGATAAATAAGTGAAGTAGTAATTCCTTCGGGGATAGTGTATTGTAGCGAATATCCTTTTATGTCATCTTTTTCTGCGAGATAATAATAATCATAGTCTCCAGTGATACCCGTATAAAAATATATATCCGTTCCACTTATGGTTTTACTTAAAGAAGCACTGTCGTTTACCTCAACCTTGTCAATAGTTTTGCCGGTTCTGTATGTATTTTGCCTCTGCAGAGTTCTTAAGCCATTTACCAGGTAATTGGCCATAACTTCTGCCAAATTATCCTTGCTCATTTCAGCATCTTCACGAAACCATACATAAACCCAATTGATACCACCTAAAATAGTATAAGACAGCAATTTTTCATTTTCTTTGATAAAATATCCTTCCTCCATCCCCTTTCTAATTAAATTTTGAATTAATTTCTCATATTTTTTACGACTTACCACTATATTCTCCCAATTCTCTTCTTTAAGATCTTGACGCAAATCCATAAAAACAGTCATTACTGCTTTATTGTTACAAATAGCAATTATATGGGCTCTAATTATTGCTTTTAAGCGCAAATCAACGGGCAAGATACTGTCATTTGCTTCTTCTACTTCTTCCATGAAATAATCCATGGCCTGGCGGAATATCTGGTACAAGATTTCTTGTTTGCTATTGAAATAATAATAAATATGCCCTTTAGTTACTCCCATTTTTTCTGCTATTTGATCTACTGTAGCTGAAAAGCCATTTTTCGAAAATATCTCTGCTGCTTCTTTTAAGATATGACTTTTGGGATTCACTTCAGCAAAATCTTTATTAAATTCTTTTTCAAAGATGCTTTTCGGCAAAATATATTCCCCTTTATCATCGATATATAAATCCGGCTAAAACCTACAAACTGAGCAGTATGATTTATAGAAATATTATACTCATTAGTATGTTATTATAAATATTCTGCAAAGTAACTTATAATCCTTCTTGTATTCAAATTTTTTTAAAAAAATTTTTTGTTATACAATAAACAAAAAATGCACACTATCCCGTAGTGTGCACAAAATATATTTTGATGTACAGTACACAAAAAAAAATACTTGAGTAAACCTGTAAGCCGAGTTCTGTACTTTCCCAAGGGGAAAGTGGTAGTCATCTATCTGGGGCTACCAGTTGCCTGGCGCCTCTAGCGACCTTACCCGAGGAATCCGCGTGCAGCTTCATCTTCCTCCTATTTGGTCTTGCTCCGGGTGGGGTTTGCCTAGCCGACCAGTCTCCTGGCCGCTGGTGCGCTCTTACCGCACCGTTGCACCCTTACCCGGCATTTCAGCTTTTAAAAAGATAAATGCCGGGCGGTCTCTTTCTGTGGCACTTTCCTTAGGGTCACCCCCACTGGGCGTTACCCAGCACCCTGCTCTACGGAGCTCGGACTTTCCTCAGAAACTTTAAGGTTCCTGCGACTACCCGGTTTACTCAAGTATTTCCTTTAACTCTAATTTAACATAATACTGCCTTGAAGTCAAAGCATCCGGCACTTTCAGCCATTTAACTCCTTTAAAAACTCCATTACCTCATCCAGTGTTTCTACCGCCACAACTTCTATTTTGTTAGCCGCAGCAACAGCCTCATGATAATTTTTTTGGGGAACTATAAAATAATCCGCACCTTCTCTTTCCGCAGTCAACACTTTTTGTTTAACACCGCCAATTCCTCCCACATTTTCAAAGTAATCAATAGTTCCTGTACCGGCAATTTTATATCCACAAGTTAAATTTTCCTCTTCCAACTGATCAATTATTTCCAGGACAAACATCATACCCGCAGAAGGACCTGCAATTTCTCCCGTATCTATATCAATATCAAAAGGCATGTTTAATTCACGTTCCTGAAAAGCAGTAATATATACACCTATTGCCGGTCTATCCGGCTCATTCTGATGAGCAATAGTATTAACTTCCGTGCTTTTTATGTCTTCGTTACTTTGATATGTTATGCTGATACTATCCCCTACCTGGCGTTCCTGCACTTTTGCTAATAACTGATCCACAAAATAAATATCCTCTTCATCTACAGTTAATATAACATCTCCTTCTCTCAAAACCTCTTTAGCCGGGCTATCTTCCACAAAACCTTCCACTTTTGCCCCTCTTCCATCCATTTCTATTTCATACCCTGCCCACCTCAGAGCAATAAATTTTGCCAGCAATTTACTTTCCTCCATCCATTGTTTAAGTATTTCACGATGCTCTTCTTCGTCCATATCCGGCGGAATTAATTGCATCTGATGCCTTAGATCAATAGACGGATTAATCCATCCCCAAACCAAGCTAGATAATGTTGCTCTTCTCTGTGCAATTGTAACCAGCATAAAACTACCGTTATCTTCAGCCAATGCTTGATCATCATCAATAATTACCATCTCCCCAAGGTTTTCCAAATTTCCTGGATAAATTGCCAAATAAGATGTAGGGACTAAAACAGAGAACAACAAAACAGCCAAAACAACTAAAATAAATTTAATGTTTCTTTTCATATTGCACCCTCCTTAATAGTAAAACACCGGGAATTCTCTATCTGAACTATTTTTACTCTAAAACATTTTAAGTAAGCTTGTTCTATTATTATATTCTATTCCATATATAATAATGGCAAAACAATTAACTTAACAGGAGAATGTTTTTATATATGGCTTATTGGGCTATAAAAGATATAAAAACCATTTTACTTGCGGTAGTTTGTGTCGGTCTTACTATCTCTGTTATCATCTTTCCTGAAGCTGCTTTTAATGCCTCTGTTTCAGGATTGAGAGTTTGGTGGAATATTGTTTTTCCAGCTTTACTCCCCTTTTTTATAATTGCTCAACTGCTTATTGGTCTTGGAGTCGTCCATATGTTAGGAGTATTACTGGAACCTGTAATGCGCCCTGTTTTTAATGTTCCAGGAAGCGGTTCTTTCGTTATGGCCATGGGGCTAGCCTCAGGTTTTCCCATTGGAGCCGTTTTAACCACCCAACTCAGAAAGCAAAACTTATGTAATAAAACTGAAGCGGAAAGGCTTCTTTCCTTTACCAACACTGCTGATCCTTTGTTTATGTTTGGCGCTGTTTCGGTAGGAATGATAGGATACCCTGAAGCTGGCATAATTATTGCCAGCGCCCATTATCTCTCCAGCTTATCCGTAGGTCTAATAATGCGTTTTTATAAAAATAAAGAACACCCCTCCTCTCAACCATCAAACATAAATAAGCAAAACCTTTTTGCGCGCTCATTATCTTCTCTTATTGAAGCTCGCCAGAAAGACAGCCGCCCCCTTGGGCAATTAATGGGTGATGCCGTCATTAAATCCGTAGAAACTCTCATGTTGATCGGCGGGTTGATAATTCTTTTCTCAGTAATTATTAGTATATTGGAAGAAATAAGTTTAGCCGGATTCATGGCCAGAGAAGCAGGACACTTTCTTTCTTTAAGTGGCCTTTCAACTAACCTTTCCCCAGCAATTATAAGCGGAATTTTTGAAATAGATCTGGGCTGTCAGGCTGCAGGGGGATCTCAAGCACCTTTAAGAGATATTATTATTATCAGTAGTGTTATTATTGCCTGGAGTGGCTTGGCAGTCCACGCCCAGGTGGCAAGTATCATCAGCGAAACTGACATTAATATAATCCCGTATATAATTGCCAGACTAATTCATGGTACCCTGGCTGGAATTTACTCATTTTTACTAGCTGGCCCCGTTTTTCCTTTAATAGAAACTGTTGCAATACCTGCAATTTATAACCTAAAACCCACCGGAGATATAATTTTTTGGTGGGCAAGAACCACAATAATGTTTCAATATCTAATCTTAATCTTATTAAGCTTGGGCCTTTTATCTATAATTGCTTACTTCTTTAGTAAGATTAAACTTAAAATCACATTGCCTAAAACTATGGATTAAATTTTTTAATTATTATATCATGCAATTCTGAAGGAACCATCTCCCGGATATTTCCACCCAGGCTGGCCACCTCTTTCACAATACTTGAACTGATATGGGCATATTTGCTATTGGTCATCATAAACATAGTTTCAATGCTGGGGTCAAGTTTTTGATTTACCAGAGCCATTTGAAACTCAAATTCAAAATCCGACATAGCCCTAAGCCCTTTAATTATTACTTTTACATCCTTTGCTGCTGCATACTCCACCAGCAAACCTTTAAACGAATCAATTTCCACGTTAGGGTAACCTGCAGTTATCTTTTTAAGCATCTCTACTCTTTCTTCAAAAGAAAATAATTCTTCTTTGCGGGGATTATCAAGAACAGAAACGGTCAGTTGATCTACTACTTTACTAGCTCGCTTAATTATATCAAAGTGCCCACAAGTTACGGGGTCAAAACTACCCGGATATAAAGCTTTTCTCATTTTAAACGTCCTCCCTAACTACCATGGATCTAGATTACAACTCTTTTAAAAAACTTATTGCCGTATTACCATAATATCTCGTATTAACATGAGCCCATTTCTTAATAAATTCAAAATCCTCTTCCCTGGAGTGCTCTACAATTACTACCCCCTTTTCTGCTATTAATTTTTGACTTACTATTAATTCTATTAATTTCAAGGTTAACCTGCTGCTACCGTAAGGTGGATCTAAAAAGATAAAGTCAGCAGGATTACATTTTTTCTTAAAGTGTTTAAATCCAGCAAAAATATCCGTTTTTATTATTTCCGCCTTTTCTGCAAAATTTGTTTGCTGCAAATTCTCTTTGATTATTTTAACACAATGTGCTCGTTTTTCAATAAAAATGCAATGGCGCGCCCCCCTGCTTAAAGCTTCCACCCCCACTGCTCCACTTCCCGCAAACCCATCTACAAACAATGCATTATTAACATCTTGACCAATAATGTTAAACAATGCCTCTCTAACTCGGTCAGAGGTAGGTCGAGTTTCTTTCCCTGCCGGGGATTTTAACTTTATACTGCTGGCCATACCACCTATAACTCGCATAAGACCCCTCTCACTTAAATATCAATTTTATTAAGTAAAGTATAAATAACAAAGCATGGTAAATAATAAATAAGGAAGTAACAATTCCCCATAAGCTCTTCCTCCGGTTTCTCCTCTCCCAGCCATCGCAAAAACGGTGGCATTGCCGCAGGTAAACCCTGCGGCTTTTTTTTATAATACTACAAACAAATTTAAATTAAAATAAATCTACAATTCAACCAGTCAACGTTAGTTTTCCCAGTTCACATTTTAAATTATTTGGGTGGCACTTATCACCATTTTCCTGTGGAGGAATAATATAATTGCAAGCAAAATCAACCAGGAAATAATGTATTATTGAAATGAGGTGTTATTTTGCTTAATTTGAACAATCAAAAATTATTAATCAAAGTGGGAGGAATATTATTAGCCCTGACGGGGTTATTTTTAATAGTTAAAACCACATTGGTTTTGTTTTGGCCTATTCTACTAGGAATAATTTTTGTTTGGCTGGGATGGCAGTTGTATTCATATAACTATTATCAATGGTAATATACTAAAATTAGGAAGGAGGACTTAAAATGAAATTTTACGCTTTAAAACCTCCCCGTTTTTTAGGAGTAATTATAAAAGGAGTTCTTGCAGCACTGGGTAAAAATAAATAAAAAGCGCTTTGAAAGCGCTTTTTATGAAAACTTTAAATCAAATCGTTTTATCCAATCGCTCTTTTTACTTTACCAGATTTAATGCAACGTGTACAAACATTCATGCGTTGGCTATGCTTGCCATCAATAGCCACGCGTATTTTTTGTACATTCGCCTTCCAGGTCTTTTTGGTCTTTTTGTTGGAATGGCTCACATTAAACCCGGTATCTTTTTTTCTTTCACATACCTCGCATACTTTGGCCATAACTACAACTCCTTCTATTACTAATTTATTAAAACCTTATTTAAAAAAACTGGTGCCGAAGGTGGGAGTCGAACCCACACGGGCAAAGCCCACGCGATTTTGAGTCGCGCGCGTCTGCCAGTTCCGCCACTTCGGCACGCTTTATGCCTTTCCATTTATAATTTCCATAATTTAATTTAATAATTAAAGAAAACATCTATCCTGCCTTGCAATAGATAATTATAACTTTAAAACATCCACCTGTAAAGTGTTTATTCACGAATTAGATAAATAAACAGGTGTTAATATTATAGTGCAGAAATTGATTTATGTTACCTTCAAAAGTTAGCTTTAGCTTCAACTAAATCACCCTATGCCCCCCCTATGTCCTTTATTATTTCTTCTGCCACTCGGCGAGGTTCAAAAGATTGGTATAAAGGCCGGCCTATTACCAGATAATCAGCTCCTGATTCGATGGCTTCCTTAGGCGTTACAGGTCTTTTATGCTCATTAACCTGTTTCCCTTTTGGCCTAATTCCGGGAGTTATTTTAATAAGGTTCGAACCTACTTTGCTATTAATCTTTCCAACTTCATGCCCTGAAGTTATTACTCCATCACAACCATACTCAACTGCCTTTTCCACTCTTTGCATAACCATATCTTCAAGTGAACACTTCAAACCAAGTTCTTCAAGATCCTGAGCATCCATACTGGTTAAAACCGTAATTGCCAGCAACTTTAAATCAGAACCACTTTTTGCTTTAACAGCTTCCTCAATAATTCTGCTATTGCCATGAATGGTTAGAAAGTTTATTCCCATTTGAGCTACTTTTTCTACAACAGAAGCCACTGTCTCGGGAATGTCATAATATTTCATATCCAAAAAAACTTTCTTTTGTTTTGAGAGTAGCCATGACAAAATTTCGTTTCCACCAGTAAATTGGAGCAACATTCCTACTTTATATATGTTTACCAGGTCACCCAGTTCGTTTACAAGTTCTTTTGCCCTCTCGGGATTTTCAAAATCCAGAGCACATATAATCCGATCATTGTAATTATCGGAATCCATTCAACGATCCAACCTCCTCCCCTGCCTGTACTTTCCCTTCTACTTTAACTGGCAAACAGCTTCATCTGCTATTTTATTTTAGCAAGTTAACTCCTTTTGCTCCCTGGCCAGGGTAGCTAAATCAACAGCTTCTAACTCTTCCTTAATTCTAGCCTTCACATTAGACCACACTTTCCTGGTAACACACCTATCTAGTCTTCCACACACACCCGGGTTGTCAACACAACTAACAGGAGCTAAAGAACCTTCTACCACCTCAATAACATCATAAAGTGAAATTTCTTCAGGTGGTTTGGCCAATACATAACCTCCCTTATTTCCCCTGATTGTGTGAATAAACCCTTTTGCTCTCAAGGGAGCAAGCAGTTGCTCCAGATACTTATCCGATATTTCCTGCTCATGAGCTACATCTTTTAATAAAACAGGTCCTTCCCCGTATCTGATAGACAATTCTATCATAGCCCTTACTGCGTATCTAGCTCTTGTTGAAAGTTGCAACTTTTTTTACCTCCTTTTTCAGCAATATATTAACCCAAAAACTATTGGGAATTATCGAGCGTTCTATTCATACTTCCCGACACAAAACCTTGCATGTCAAGGGTGATATATTTAAACCCTATTTTCCCCAGTTCTTTAATAATTTCTTCTCTCTTATCCAACAAACTATCAAATTCATTTTCTGATATCTCAATTCGGGCCAGTTCTCCATGAAAACGAACTCGTAGATCATTTACAAAGCCCATTTGCTTTAATATTTTTTCAGATTGCTCCACTTTTTTTATCTTTCCTTCCTCCAACTTTTCCCCATAGGGAAAACGAGAGGCAAGACAAGCCGCTGCTGGCTTATTCCAGGTGGGCAAATTATATTGCCAGGAAAGATTGCGAACGTCAGATTTGTTCAAGCCTGCCTCTTTTAAAGGGCTCCTGACTCCCATTTCCCGGGTAGCCTTTAGCCCGGGACGATAATAATTGTCGTCATCGCTATTAGACCCATCCACTATAGTTTCTATGCCCCTTTTTTTGCCCAACTCAAAAAGTTTAGAGTATAGTTCTTTTTTACAATAATAACATCGCTGGGGCGAATTGGTAGCAAATTCAAGCAAAGAAAGTTCTTCGGTTTTCAGTAACTCATGCCTGGCACCAAATTGAGTTGCTAAATTTTGAGCTTCTTGTTGCTCATCTTTCGTTATCAATTCAGAGATTGAAGTAACAGCCAATACATTACTGGCCCCCAGCACATTAATGGCTTTAAACAAAAGAAATGTACTATCCACTCCCCCTGAAAAAGCTACCATTATTTTATCTTCTCTGGATAACAAATTTTCCAGTTCATGTTCTTTGCTAAGCAAATCTTGTTCAGCCATGGTTTTCATAATTAACCTCTCATGAATTAAACAAATATAAAACTTCCGGCACCGGCAAAACTTGCCCCATTTTGAATTATTATTTAATTTATTTAGTAGCACTACTCTATTTAATCACACTATAACATAATTATTTTTATAGAATTAATTCTTTAAAACAAGAAAAAATACCTTTCTTTTTCTCTTATTTAAAGGGATTTTAATAAAAAAATCAAATTTTATATATATCTTGTTATAAATTTCACCAGGAGGTAAAATTTAGTGATAGCAAAAGTATATTCATGCGCCGTATTAGGTATTGAAGGTTTTCCTGTAGAAGTTGAAGTTGATATATCTGACGGTTTGCCAGCCTTCGATTTAATTGGCCTTCCTGATCCTTCCGTCCGAGAAGCAAGAGAGCGCGTTCGTTCTGCAATCAAAAATAGTGGCTACGAGTTCCCATTGAGTCGCATCACAGTTAATCTTGCTCCTGCTGACATCAAAAAAGAAGGTCCGGCCTTTGACATGGCTATTGCTGTTGGTATATTGATTGCCAGCGAGCAATTATCTCTCTCAAATGTAAATCTGCAAATGATGCTGGTAGGAGAATTGTCACTTGACGGAAACCTCCGCGGAATACCGGGAGGCCTGGCCATAGCTTCATCTTTGTTAGAACAGGGATATGAGCACTTTCAACTTTTTGTACCTGAAGTTAACGCCAAAGAAGCTTCTTTGATAAAGAATATTCAGGTTCGAGGTATAAATACTTTATCAGAAATGGTTTCTTTTATAAAAGGGGAGGTAGATATTCCAGCCACCGAACCTGATTTGGATTTTATGCTTTACAACTGCTCAGAAATTGCAGATATGAAAGATATTAAGGGTCAAGAGAATGCCAAAAGAGCTTTGGAAATGGCAGCTGCGGGAGCACATAACGTTATTTTTTACGGGCCTCCCGGAACGGGGAAAACCATGTTAGCCAAGCGGTTACCCTCTATCCTGCCGGAACCTTCCCTTGAGGAAAAATTAGAAATTACCCGCATTCACAGTGTAGCCGGCCATCTTTCACCCGAGATACCTTTACTTACTACCAGGCCCTTTCGCAACCCTCATCACAGTTCTTCTACAGCGGGTATTATTGGAGGAGGGAAGATACCTCGCCCAGGTGAAGTTAGTTTGGCTCACCGGGGCGTACTTTTCCTGGATGAACTCCCTGAATTTAACCGCGAACTCCTGGAAACACTTCGCCAACCTCTGGAAGATAGGGTAGTAACTATAACCAGAAGTGCAGCCACTTTACAATTCCCGGCTGATTTTATTTTTGCTAGCAGTTTAAATCCCTGTCCATGCGGTAACTACGGCGACCCCCGCCATGCATGCCGCTGCAGTCACTCTCAAATCCAGCGTTATCGTTCTCGGCTATCTGGACCGCTTCTGGATCGTATAGACATCCAGATAGAAGTCCCGAGGTTAGACTACAATGAACTGGAAACGGATACTCCTTCGGAAGACAGCGCCACTATACGGGAAAGAGTTAAAAAAGCAAGGCAGATCCAGAAAGAGCGCTTCGGGGTTCAAAACAGGCAATCCCAGAATGGCAACCCTCCCACCCTGACCAACTCGGAGATGAGCCCGACCCAGGTCAAAGAATTCTGCCCTCTAAACAGCGAAGCTCGCGCCCTGGCCCGCCAGGCCTTCGACCGCCTGGGCATGTCCATGCGGGCCTACGACCGTATCCTCAAGGTCTCCCGGACCATCGCCGATCTGGATGGGTGTGAGGATATAGAAACCCGGCACCTGGCGGAAGCTATTCAGTATA
>PWGT01000069.1 GCA_003554535.1 Syntrophomonadaceae bacterium
AATCCGGCAGCGAGTGCCAGCGCTCCTAATGTCATCAAGTTAATAGTAATGTCAGTAAAATATAAAATGGTAAAGGTGAAAATAATGGCCGATGGAATAGAAAGACCGATAATCAAGGTAGTACGCCAGTTTTTTAGGAAAAAGAGCAAGACTATGATAGCCAGAAAAGCTCCTCCAAACAAGGACCAGGCAAGATCCATTAGGGCCATTTCTATTTCCCGACCTTGATCCAGGGGATAATTATAGAAAAGTTCTCCACCACCATCAGCTTCAAAATCTTCCGATATGTCATCCATGGTATTGCGGACATCCCTGGCTACTTCTACTGTATTTGTATCGCCTTCTCTTTGAACGATAAGGCTAACGCTTGGGTCTCTGTTTATGCGGGCTATGGTAGTTGCCTCGTGTGTGTCTAATTTAACGTCAGCAATTGAATCTAACGTAATGGGGATCAAGGGAAGGTCTTCGTCTTCATCCAGAAAGTCTTCCATTCCATTATCTCCCATGTCAGCCTGGGCCATGATGTAGCTTGCGGCTACTTCTACAATGGCATCTTCCAGTTCTCGAGATGTTTCGTCCAGGGTGGTGGTAATGTTGTCCCTTGTTTCTTCAGCCCATTTTTCGTAATCTGGAACTTCATATAGTTGTATTCCTTCTACATCGGAAACAGTGATATCTTCATATTCTTCAGTTAGAGGAATAATTATCTGACCAGGTTCTTCCCCTGCGCGAGGAAAGTTCGTAAAATCGGGGCTGTCTATATCTTCTGGAGGGGAAATAGGTTCTTCGTCGATATCTTCCCAGTCTTCGGGAAGTTGATCTTCATATTCCTCCCATACTTCCTGGGGAATTTCATCTTCGTATTCCTCCCAGTCTTCTGGAAACTGATCCTGATATTCCTCCCATTCATCATACTGGGGGTATGCTTCCCCAAAACTATCTAGAATAAGTGTTAACAAATCAGAAGCGGTTTCTTCCTCTTCTTCCACGGGAAAAGTAATGATTAATTCATTAGTATCTTCATCTATTTTTATATCTTCTGTTACTTCATGCAGGTAAACGGGCCGAGTGGGAAATTCTTCTGGTTCTTCAGTTTCAAGATCATCCAGTGCAGCAGCTAGTTGTTTGTTTAAGTCTATATCAATTTCTCTGCCAATCATTTCTTTTAATTTTTCTTCGTCCATGTCAAAACCTACAACCAGATTTCTAACTTTATCTAAGCTTGATTTTCCGGTTAAAAAACGAAGGCGCATGCTGCGGTCATCTATATCTTGAATTCCAGCCGGGACGTCCTGAAGCCCGGCCATAATTACATCTGAAAGCATTTCAAAAGACATATTTTCTTCTTCCAATCGGGAAGGAGAGAGGTGGACGAATAAATCTTCCTGGGCTCCACCTTGAACATCCACGCTGGCAACCCCGGGAACAGTTTCTAGATGGGGAACTATGCTATCTTCTGCCTCATGGGTTAATTCCGGCAAATCTTCCATACCGCTTAGGGAGATTTGCATCATAGGCATAAGGGTAGGATCAAATTCAAGAATAAAGGGGGCCTCTACCCCTTCTGGAAAGCTAACTAGTTCTAGCTGAGTGTCAAGATCATCCCGCAGATCACCTACGCTAGTCCCCCAATCAAATTGTAAAATAACAATTGAAACATTTTCTTGAGAAATAGAATGAATACTTGTTAATCCGCTAACTGTGGAAGCCATTTCTTCCACAGGTTCAGTGACCAGTTCCATAGTTTCTTCAGGACCGCTTCCGGGAAAAGCAGTTACTACTGCCAAGACAGGGGGCTCTATATCTGGCAAAAGATCAAGGGGAGAGTCCCATAATGAAACCAGACCTACTACTAGAAATACCACCAAGATAGATAGTGTAGCTATGGGCCTTTTAACAGCGATACGCGATAAATTCATTAATGATGTCTGCCCCTTTGCTCATGAAAGAGTGGAAAGAAACTTGAAAAAAATTGTAAATAATACACGAAAAATTGTAACATTATACTATTATATTTTAACATACATTTGTTGAATACCAAAAAATCAAACGCAATTTTTCTAATAAAACTTTCGAGATTTTAGATAAGCATCCTGTTAAACTTTAAATATATTTTACATGCATAAAACATTACATATAGAATTAAGTAAATGACTTAGGAAATTCTGGGGCGACTTTACTTTTATCTTTTTATTTTTTATACTGTTATATAACAAAAATTATGCAGATTGAATAATTATGTACTTTTTGTTACTTAAATATATATTTTAAAAGAAAGGTTTGCTGGTTATGATAACTGCAATATTGCTGGGTGCCGGAGATCGGGGAAAAGGTGTATTTGGTGAATGGGTCTTGCGAAACAAAGACAAGTTGAAATTTGTTGCGGTGGCAGAACCTAATGATAATAGGCGAGAAATGTTTGCATATGAGCATAATATTTCGCCGGAAAAAAAGTTTAAAACTTGGGAAGAGGTTTTGGGGCAAGAAAAGATGGCAGATTTGTGTGTTGTAGCTACCCAGGATCAATTACACACAAAGCCGGTTTTGAAAGCTTTGCAAAAGGATTACCATGTTCTAGTTGAAAAGCCTATGGCTACAACTATTGATGAATGTTATCAGATGATCGAAAAAGCAGAGAAGTCTGGCAAGCAACTTTGGATAGCCCATGTTTTAAGGTATACACCTTTTTTTACTAACATTAAGAGGGCTATTGATAATGGTATGCTTGGTAAAATAATTAATATAAAGCATAGTGAAAATATATCATACTGGCATTTTGCACATTCGTATGTAAGAGGGAAATGGCGCCGAAGCGAGGATTCAAGCCCGGTAGTTTTGGCCAAAACTTCCCATGACCTTGATATATTATACTGGCTTACTGAATCACCGGCGGCAAAAATTAGTTCTTTTGGTAATATAAATTATTATAAGCCTGAAAAAGCTCCTAAAGGAGCTGGATACCGATGTATGGATGATTGTAAAATAACCGAAACATGCCAATGGTACGCTCCAAGGCTATATATGGAAGCTGAACCTATCCTGCAAGTAGGTATGCGTTCGAAGCTTTTTCATAAAAGGTTAATAGCGTGGACGGCTCTTAATTATCCAAAAGTGCTTAAAGGTTTTAGCTATTTTATTCCTGCTTTAAGGGTTTTGAATAATTGGAATAGGTGGCCTGTTTCGGTTATTACTGATGAATATTCTGAAGAATCTAAACTTAAACAACTCAAAGAAGGCCCTTATGGCAGATGTGTGTTTTTCTGTGATAACAATGTATGTGATAATCAAGTAGTAAATATTGAGTTTAAAAATGGAATTACAGCTACTTTAACTTTACACGGGTTTGCTTCCTTTGAGGGGAGATGGATCCGAATTGAAGGAACAGAAGGGACTTTATTTGGAAAGTTTTCGACTGAACATCAAGAAATAGTTGTTTATGATCATTATAATACTCAAAAGAAGGTTTTAATGGACGTAGACCTTGAATTAAAAGGGCATTTAGGTGGAGACGATGGTATCATGCATTCACTGGTAACTTCTCTGGAAAGTGGGAAACTAACTGACAGTGCTGTTTTAACTTCAGGGAAAGCTTCTCTTGAGAGCCACTTGATGGCATTTGCGGCTGAGAAATCAAGATTGGAAGAACAGATCGTATATCTTGATGAGATCCGCAAAAGAGAGCAAAAACGAAATGATGATTTAGAAGCGATATAAATTAGTTTTATTTTGAGGGGGGTTGGATATGCGAAAACAGATAGGGGACGTTTTAATCGAATGTGTCCAGGGAGATATTGCAGCTCAAGAAGATATTGACGCAGTGGTAAATGCTGCCAATGCACAATTGAGGACAGGGGGTGGAGTTGCTGGAGCTATCCACAAGGCAGCAGGTCCTGGTTTGGAAGAAGAATGCCGGCCGTTAGCTCCTATAAAACCTGGCGAAGCGGTCATTACGGGTGCCCACAACCTGCCCAACGATTATGTGATTCATTGTCTGGGTCCTGTTTATGGGAAAGATAAACCCGAAGAACAACTTCTTGAGAATTGTTACTCTCGTGCTTTAGAATTGGCTGAAGAAAAGGGCATTAAGTCGGTAGCTTTTCCTGCTATTTCTACTGGGGCTTTTGGTTTTCCCATGGAAAGGGCTACTCAAATAGCCATTAAGACAGTAATTAAAAAGGCAGAGGAACTAAAAAAGGTAAAAAACATCCGTTTTGTTCTTTTTAGCCAGAAAGACTTGAAGGTTTATGAGGAGGTTATGTCTAATCTGGAAAATTGAGGAGAAAGGAAATGTTTGGTTTTATAAGTATAAATTAACTTCACCACAAGGAGGTTTATAATAATTTGGATTCCCTTTTAGAAGTTGATGTTAAGATGGTGGCCATGGATCAAAATCATAATCATATTGTTTTGCTTTCTGATAAAACTGATAAGAAAGTTTTACCTATCTGGATAGGCCCTTTTGAAGCGCAAGCCATAGCCATGCCGCTTCAGGAAGAATTTGCAACAAGACCTTTGACCCATGATTTGATCAAATCATGCTGTGACAAACTGGAAGGAAGCGTGGAAAAAGTGGTTATCACTGATATAACTCCAGAAGGGACTTATTATGCTGAAATATATTTAGAATATGATAACAATGTTCAAGTGGTTGATTCCAGGCCTAGTGATGCTATTGCTTTAGCCTTGCGTTGGGAGGCACCTATTTTTATAACTATGAAATTAGTGGAATTTACCCTTGATCCTGATAATGTTGTGTTCGATAAATCTGACGAAGATGAATTTCACTAATGTAATGAGGCTTCAACATGCTTGGAATCCTTTACGTCTTGTCAGTTGAATTATGGCGCTAGCTCAAACAGTTAAAAATATTAGGGGGAACCTGTAATGGGGATTAATACTATAATTGTAGTTGGTGCAGGACAGATGGGAAGTGGCATTGCTCAGGTTGCAGCTATGGCAGGTTATAAAGTATATTTGAATGATGTTGATGAGGAATTGATTTCTAAAGGTGTAAATTTAATTAATAAAAATTTGCAAAAAAATGCGGAAAAAGGAAAGATTGATGACTCTCAAAAGCAATCAACTCTCGATTTAATTTTTTCTGCTCCTAACTTGGCTGAATGTAAAGATTGTGATATGGCAATTGAAGCGATTGTGGAAGATATTACTATAAAATCTGAATTATTTTCCAAGTTAGATGCTTTATTGCCTCCGGATGCTATTCTGGCCAGTAATACTTCTTCATTGCCTATAACAGAAATAGCTTCATATACTAAGGCTCCTGAAAGGGTAGTAGGAATGCACTTTATGAATCCAGTTCCAGTTATGCAACTTGTGGAAGTTATTAGCGGCCAGTTGACTGATGATGAAGTATTAAGTGTTACTCAAGATGTTGCCAGGACAATGGGAAAAACGCCTGTGGCTGTTGATGATTATCCGGGTTTTGTTTCTAATCGGGTTTTAATGCCCATGATTAATGAAGCAGTATTTTGTGTGTATGAAGGGGTAGCTTCTCCTGAGGGGGTAGACCAGGTTATGAAATTGGGCATGAATCATCCCATGGGGCCACTGGCTTTGGCTGATTTAATAGGCCTTGACACCTGTCTATCAATTATGGAAGTGCTTTACGAGGGTTTTAGCGATCCTAAATACCGCCCATGCCCCCTTTTAAGGCGTTATGTGAATGCAGGTTTATTAGGAAAAAAAGCCGGGCGTGGCTTCTATAATTATACGTAGTTATTTATTAAATATATTTAAAAGAGGTGACAAAATTATGTACGATACGATTATAGTCGGGGGAGGAATAACAGGGCTGCAATTAGGTGCCCTGCTTGCAAATGATGGAGAAAAAGTTTTATTACTGGAAAAAGGTGCCCGGCTGGGTGGAAGGGCTGCGGTGGTTAAGAGAAAAGGTTTTTTGGTGGATTACGGTATTCATTTAATAAGGTTTGGTCCTGAAAGTGCGATTTCAAAAACCTGCCGTCAGCTTGGCCATGAAATTGAATACAACTCTCTGGGAACTTCCTGGGTGAAAGATGTTGATGGAAAAATAAAAGTATTTCCTACCGGACCTAAGCTTTTTTTGACCACAAAGCTTTTGGGGGTAAGGGACAAAATCAAAGCAGTCAAACTACTGGGGCAAATTAGAAAGGGTGCCCATAGTCAAGAATTAAGAGAAAAAAGTGTTAAAGAATGGCTGGATGAGAATAATGTCCAGGGTGGGCTCAGGCGTTATTTTCACCTGGTTAGTGCTTCCATGATGGTTTGTCCTTTTATAGAAAGGACATCAGTTGGGGAGATGTTTGAGAACATGCAAAAAGTATTGCAGACTGGCATCTCAGTGATGTATCCCAAAGGTGGCTGGCAGCCTTTAATTAATTTATTCAAAGACAAAATAGAGGAGCAGGGTGAAATAAGGCTTAAGGCACCCGTAAAAAGATTAAATGTGGAAGGTGGCAAAGTTACAGGGGTTTATGTGGAGGATGAAGAATTAATATCTGCTAATAAGGTAGTGTTGACCATGCCTTCTTTTGAACTTCCTTCTTTACTTCCAGATAGGGTAGACCCTGACTTTGTGGAAAGCTGTAAGACTAATAATCCGACCTCTGGCATTGTGCTTGATTATGGACTCCAAAATCCGGTATCTGATATTGATGGTCTGTGTTATATGTATCATCCCATGTCTTTTGGCATGTTTACCTCAAATGTTGAACCTTCACTTGCGCCTGAAGGCAAACAACATTTAACCTGGCTTCAACCGGTGGATAGTAAAAAGATCAAGCAAAAACAGTGGGCCAAAAAGAAATGCGAGGAATTGGAAAAGAATCTGTTTAATTTCTTCCCTCGTTTAGAAGATTCTATTGAGTGGAGGCGGGTATTATATTTGCCTGTAGTAGATGGGACTGAGGTGAACATACATCAAACTGGGGATAAAAGGCCTTCTTCAGTTGTTCCCGGCGTTAATAATCTATTCCTGGTGGGCGATTCGATTGCTGCCCCCGGCGCTGGAGGAGATGTAGGGCATGAAGCTGTTCATGTGACCTATAATAAAATCAAGGAAGACAGTTAACTTGATTTGATTATTTTGTGTTTGCAATTTAATTATTAAAAAGGAGGTTTAAGATGCCTACCATATTTTTTTACGGACCGGAATTGGACCGGGACAAGAAAAGAGAGTTAATTAGTTCTTTTACTCAAAAAGCAAGTGAGCTTACCGGAATAAGTGAATCTGCTTTTGTGGTGTATTTGCGTCCCAGTGATCGAGAAAATGTAGGAGTAGGCGGTAAATTGTTGGATGAAATGAATAAATAGTTATGAAAACTTCCAGATGATACTGCTGAGTATAATGAGTAACTTAAATTTTTATAAAAAAACCTGAGATAAACTCAAATCTCAGGTTTTTTTAACTATTTAGCATTTATCAGTGATGTTTTATTAATGGTAAGAATATTAATCAAATATTGCTGTTTGTGGCAGGAAGAATAGTTAAATAGATAGAATTATATTAAAGGTATAATTATTAATAATAGTATGACATAAAAGAAAATGCTGTCATTTTTATTAATTATATGTTTTTGGGAGGTGAAGATGCCAGCGCTACAATTAAGTTTTGAAACTGTTTTTTTGTTTAACATCATTGTTTTTATCTTAAATATTACTAGAAAGGAGTGTCTAAATGTCTGAAATTAGATTTGATGGCAGAGTAGCTGTTGTTACTGGAGCCGGTGGAGGTTTGGGTAAAGCTTATGCTTTGTTGTTGGCTTCTCGTGGTGCCAAAGTAGTTGTAAATGATCTTGGTGGTTCTTTTGACGGGACAGGATCTGACTCTACGCCGGCTCAGCAGGTAGTAGATGAGATTAAGGCTAATGGGGGAGAAGCTGTTGCTAATTATGAAAGTGTTGCAGAGTGGGAGAGTGCCCAAAAAATAATTCAAACTGCTATAGATTCATACGGCAAACTGGATATACTTATTAATAACGCAGGAATTTTAAGAGATAAAAGTATGCTCAAAATGGAGGATGAAGATTACAAAAAAGTAATGGCGGTACACATGGATGGAACTTTTTATTGTACCAAGGCAGCATTGCCATATATGAGGGAAAACAATTATGGAAGAATAGTGGGAACAGCTTCTGCTGCAGGAGTTTATGGTAACTTCGGGCAGACGAATTATGGGGCTGCAAAAATGGGAATATTTGGTTTGATGAGAAGTGTAAAGCAAGAAGGGGCTAAATACAATATTCTTGCCAATACTATTGTGCCAGTTGCTGGTACAAGGTTAACAGCAACTGTTATGCCTCCTGATGTAATTGAAAATTTAAAGCCTGAATTTGTAGCTCCAATGGTAGCCTGGATGTGTTCTGATGAATGTGAAGTAAGTGGCCAATTATTTTCCGCAGGTGGAGGATATTTCAGCCGTATAGCGGTTATCGAAGGGCAAGGAGTAATGTTCGATTTGGACAAAGAATTTACTGTAGATGATGTGTCTGCCAATATTGGTGAAATAATGAATGTGGAAGGTGGAACGGAGTTTGAATCAGTTACGGAGCAAACCACCAAAGTGCTATCAAGGTTTATGTGATTGCATTAATTTCATTAGCATTAATTAGGGAGGTTTATGGTATGCCAATTGATCCCTCGGTAGTGGGGAAAGAGATAACACCTCTGAAATTTAATTTTGATCATCGTGATGTGATTATTTATGCTTTAGGAATAGGAGCGGGAGCAGAATCGGATGATTTGGAATTTGTTTATGAAAATCAGCTTAAAGTTTTACCTACTTTTGGAGTAGTTCCTCCTTTTCCGGCTTTAATGGGCTTGACGGACCTGGATGGAGTGGATATTAACCTGGCCATGCTCTTGCACGGCGAGCAGTACCTGGAAGTTCATAAGCATCCTCTTCCTATTGAAGGGGAACTTACTTCTAAACCTAAGATTGGTGCTCTGTATGACAAGGGGAAAGGTGCTCTTGTGGAGTTAGATGTAGATACTGTTGATGAAAATGGGGACCTGGTATTTTTTAACCGTTTTGGGGCTTTTGTTAGGGGGGAAGGAGGTTTTGGTGGTGAAAAAGGACCGGAGCCCGGATATAACGCTCCTGACAGGGAACCAGACCAGGTAGTAGAGATGAAATCATTACCCCAGCAAGCAGCAATATACCGATTATCCGGCGATACCAACCCCCTGCACATTGATCCAAGTTTTGCCGCGATGGCAGGCTTTGATGAGCCTATTCTGCATGGTTTGTGTTCTTTTGGTTTTGCAACCAGGGCTATTTTGAAAAAATATGCTGACAATGATCCTTCCAAATTCAAGGCTGTCAAAACCAGGTTTTCCCGGCATGTTTTTCCCGGAGAAACTCTGGTTACAGAGATGTGGCAGGAAAGAGAAGACATGATCCTGTTTAGATGTAAAACTGCGGAAAGAGAAGAATACTGCCTTACAAATTCTGCACTTTGGCTAAATGTATAAAGCAAGGCCGGGTGCCTATACAGCAGGCACCCGGCCTATAAATTAAATCTTTCTTTTTTTTGTAATTTGTTTTTAATAATTGAAAACAGGTAGCTGCCTGGAAAGGAGGAATAAGTTATATGGTAGGGATAAGTATGTACGGTGGTTATGTTCCTAGTTACCGCTTAAATAGGATGACTGTATTTGCAGCTATGGGATGGCTTAATCCTGCATCAATGATGATTGCTGCAGGTGAAAAGGCGGTGGCTAATTTTGATGAAGATACGATAACTATGGCTGTGGCAGCCGGAAATAGTTGCCTAGAAAACAAGAGCAGGGAAAAAATTGAGGGGCTTTATTTGGCTACTACCACTGCACCTTTTAAAGAGAGGCAAAATGCAAATATAGTTGCAGATGCTCTTTGCTTAAAAGATGATATTAGGACCGCTGATTTTACAGGCTCTCTTAAGTCCGGCACTTCCGCACTGCTCTCTGCTATTGAGAAAGTGGGATTTCAACAAGAAGGAGATGTGCTTGTTTCTGCAGCCGATTGTCGTTTGGGAAAAATGGGATCAGTGCAGGAGATGTTTTTTGGTGATGCTGCGGCATCTTTTTTGATTAGTAATGAGGATGTTGCTGTGGAATTTAAAGGTTCTTTTTCAGCAGCGTACGACTTTGTGGATCATCTTCGCGGTGCAAATTCTAACTATGATCGTCAATGGGAAGAACGCTGGATGAGAGACGAGGGCTATGAGAGATTCATTCCGGAAGCTATAGACGGAATTTGCCGCAAGTATGGGGTGACAATCGGAGATTTTTCTAAAATAATATATCCCTGTTACTATAAAGGCGCCCGAAAGGGGATTACTAAAAAACTTGGTTTGGAACCAGAAAAAGTGCAGGATGATCTACAAGAAGATTTGGGTGACAGTGGTTCCGCCCATCCTTTAATAATGCTGGCTAAATATCTGGAAGAAGCAAAACCTGGTGATAAAATTTTGTTGATAGGTTATGGGAATGGTTTTGATGCATTGTATATGGAAGTAAATGAGAATATTGAAAAACTTAACCAACGCTCTAAAGTTTCAGCTTATTTGTCACGGCGAAAGGAACTTGACAAATACACCAAGTATTTGGTCTGGCGAGGTATAGCACCTGCTGAAGTCGGGATGAGAGGAGAGGAGGATAGACTGACCAGGTGGTCGTTGGTGTGGAGAAACAGGGAAGCTATAAATGGAATGCAGGGTGTTAAGTGTGAGGAATGTGGAACCCAACAATACCCTCCACAAAGGGTATGTGTTAACCCAGATTGCGGAGCTATAGATAAATTTACCCCCGTTTATCTTGCTCGAAAAGGCGGTAAAATATTTAGTTATACTTCTGACATGCTTGCTTCTTCCATTAATCCACCAGCTATTTACGGCAATATTGAAATTAATGGAGGGGGAAGGATGTTGATGGATTTCACAGATTGTACTCTTGATGATTTGGAAGTAGGGAAAAGTGTTAACTTTACTTACCGCATAAAATTTTATGATGATAAAAGGGATACTACTTTCTATTATTGGAAAGCAGTTCCAGAAAGTGAGGAGGTGTCTTAAAATGGCTGGTGGTATAAAAGATAAAGTAGCTATACTGGGTATGGGTTGTACCAAGTTCAATGAGCACTGGGAAAAGAATTCCAGTGATCTGATTTTGGAGGCTTTTCAGGAATGCTTGGCTGATGCCGGTATAAATAAGGGTGATATTGAGGCTGCTTGGGTAGGCAATCATCTTGATGAGGTAAACATAGGTAAAGGAGGTTATTATGTAAGCGGGGTTTTACATCTCCCCATGATTGGCGTTACCCGGGTAGATAATTTTTGTGCTTCTGGCACAGAAGCTTTTAGGAACGCTTGCTATGCTGTTGCTTCAGGTGCTTATGATGTGGCATTGAGTGTTGGAATAGAAAAATTAAAAGACACCGGGTATGGTGGTTTACCAGATTCTCCAGTATTTGGCCAGTTTGTAAGTTTAATTGGACCAAATGGAACAGCTCCAGGCTATTTTGCCCAGTTGGCAACTGCATATGCAGCAAAATATGGCATCTCTATGGATAAAATAAAAGATGCAATCACTCATATTTCTTGGAAAAGTCATCAAAATGGAGCCATGAACCCTAGAGCCCATTTGCGCAAGCCAGTAAGTAAAGAACAAATTAAAGGTTCGCCTTATGTGGCTTATCCACTGGGGTTGTTTGATTGCTGCGGAGTTAGCGATGGAGCGAGTATGGCTATAATTACCACCCCTGAAATCGCTGCTCGTCTGAAACCTGATCAAGATATTATTAAGGTGAAATCTTTGCAGATTTCTGTTAGTTCCGGGGAGGAAGCTATGTACGACAATTGGGATGGTGCCGGAGTGGTAACTACCCAAGTGGCTTCACGTAAAGCATATGAAGAAGCTGAAATAGATAACCCCCGGGAGCAAATAGATTTAATGGAAGTGCATGATTGTTTCTCCATAACAGAGATGGTTACCATGGAAGATTTGCACATATCACCGCCTGGAAAAGCCCCAGATGATATATTGGAAGGGTTTTACGACCTGGATGGGCAAGTTCCTTGTCAGGTTGACGGAGGGTTAAAATGTTTTGGCCATCCAATAGGCGCTTCGGGGTTGAGGATGATCTATGAAGTATATAATCAATTGTTGGGCAGGTGGAGTGAGGAAAGATTGGTCAAAGATGCCGAAATTGGCTTGACCCACAATTTAGGAGGGATACCCAACCAGAACGTCTGCAGTGTGGCCATATTTGGGAAGTAGGGTAATCGTTATGGACGCTTTTTGTATCAAATAAAAATCCCTTTACCAAGTTATTTTCCTTTGAGATTAATTAAGGGAAATTAACCCTAGGTTTCCAAAATGTAACTTGAATATTAAAATTTGTTGATATTTGACGGTTCACCTTCTCCTATTGTTGAAACAGCTATTTTTATGTAGTATGATAAAGTTAAGAAGAATCAGCAAAAATAGCTCAGGCAAAATTTATTTTGTAGCTGAGTCAGCCTATTAAAAATGGGGTGAGCTCGTGTATGATGAGCATAGCACTAGAGAAGATCAACAAAATGGCGCAGAGGAAGATAAGAATCAACAAACTTCGATGGAGAAGGAAGTAGAGGAAGAAGCTCAATCTTCTGAAGATGTAGACGTGGAAGCTAAGCCCGGAACCATAGAAGAAGAGAAAAAAGAGGAAGAAAATGTCGAAGAAGACATAGACGGTTCCGCATCTTTGATCGATGGTGAAATTAAAGTGGAAAATCCTTCTGGTAATGGCGAGCCTGCTCAGGTACTGCCATCGGAGGGTGTAGAAGTGTGGGTAAATGGGGAGAAAATAGAAAACAAACACCCCGTTTACAGTGAAGATCAGGTGGAACTTAAAGTTGTGGAAGATATAAAACCTGTTCAGATTGAAGTAAATAGGGATAAAGAAGATATGATGGCAGAAGTAGAAGTAACTCCTGAGTATAAAGTCAAATATAACTTAATCGATAAAAAGCCAAGTAAAATACTGACCATTAAAGCCGAAAGACTTGAAACCCTTAACCGGAAAGTTAGCAGAGAAGAAATTTATGAAGCACTGGAAGATAATATGGTGGTTTACGGTATTGATGAAAATGCAATTGAAGAACTTACTCAAGCAGAAAAACGTTTGTCTAAAGTTGTGGCAAGAGGGGAACCCATGCAAGAAGGTGTGGATGGCTATGCTGAATATTTAGTTAGAACAGAGAAAGAGCGCATAGATTATGATGATGAAGCTACGAAGGTAAACTTGCGAGAAAGATATTACATTCCCCAGGTAGAAGAGGGAGAAGTTATAGGTGTTATCTATCCAGCAGAAGAAGGAATACCTGGCTATAAAGTTACGGGGGAAGAGATACCCCCTTCCCCCGTAAGCGAAAAAATTGTGAATACCAAAGAAGGTGCTATTTTAAGTGAAGATGGCACCCAAGTTATTGCGGAATATGCCGGGCGCCCTGTAGTTGGAAAAGGAAAAGAAGATGTAGTAGCAGTAGAAAATATTTACGTTCACAATGACAATGTAGATATGGAAACCGGAAATATAAGATTTCAAGGGCATCTTAAAGTAGAGGGCTCTGTAGAAGAAGGAATGACTGTTTTTGCTGATGGAGATATTATCATCAATGGTAATATTGCAGGAGCTTATATTATAGGTGGAAGTCATGTCAATATAGTAGGTAATTGCATAAATTCAAGCGTAAGGGCAGGTGGCGCTTATTTATTAAGTCAGCAATTGGCGGAGATATTTGAGTATTTGAAAGTATCTTTGGAAGCTGCTCTGGAGAATTTAGAACAGCTAACCATTGCTTTGCAATCTAGAGGTGAACTTTCTCCAACCAAGTATCCCCACATGGTTTATAAATTGTTGCAAACCAAGTTCCCAGAAGTGTTTGAGTTTATAGAAAACCTGAATAACGCATTAAAAGAAAGATCTGAGTTTTCACCACCTGAGAGGGTTTTGGAAAACATTGAAAAACTGACCAAGTTTTTCAATGATAAGGGAGTTATGAATATTAAAGATGAACAACCCTTCCGGGACATGTTTAATTTAACCGATGAATCATTAATTGAATTGTTATCTTTAACTGAAACTACTTCTGACGTTTCTGTAAATTATGTCCAAAACAGCACTTTGGAATGTACGGGAGATATTAACGTACTGGGCCCGGGAGCATATCATTCCGAATTTCATTGTGGGGGAAAAGTAAATGTAAACAAGTTGTTTAGAGGCGGCAAAATTTTTGCCGGAGATGATATCACTATTGGAGAATTGGGAAGCCCTGGCACCACATATTCTCATGGATTGGTAGAAGCTCCAGCCGGGCATAGTATAAGGCTGGGGAAAGTACATGAAGGTTCCCGGATTAAAATCGGCGATTACATGTACCGTCTTGATTCAACGTATTCCAAGATAAAAATTCATCTAGATCAAGAAGAAGACAAAGTTAAGGTTTCTTACTGGTAAAACGATAAATTTATCAGAACCCAGATTGTAATAATCAGGAACTTTTTGGGGCTGTTTAAAGAGGATCTGCTTTATTTTTTCCGCTTATAATATAAACTATGAGAAAACCAGCGAGGAAAAGAAATAGAACGGATGCGCTAAACTCGCTTGGGATAAGTGCTTTGGTAGACCCTAATAATAGTCCGGATAGCAAAAAGGAGACGGGTGCTTGATATCGTTGATATAAAGTGCTTATTATCCGGGCAAATAAAAGTATACCTAAACCCAAGCCTATGCTAAAAACTATCAAGGTTGGCCAAAGCACAAAATTACTTACTGCAAATAATAAATCATCATACAAATTTAACATTATAAGCAAGGAGCTTCCCGAAACACCTGGCAAAAGCATTGTAGCGCTTGTCAGGATGCCTCCTCCAACAAATGGCAATATGGAATCAGTAGGAGAAGCCGGCACTTGAGCCAGCGGCTCTCCAACAACGGTCCAGGCAACGGCAATTCCTATACCCGTAAACAAAAGATATGTTAATTTTAGTTGGCTCTTATTCAAAGGTGCAAATACTATTTTTATTGAAGCCAGGAGCATTCCCATTAGGAAAGAAACTATTAGGTCAGGATATAGCTCTAAAAGTTCCGATATTAGTAAGGCACATAAGACCACTCCTGCAGCAATTCCCATAGCAGTGATTATGTGTTTTTTAATTTGTAGATCCGAAATATCTTGCACATATCTTTGGTATGTTCCCAGAATTATAAGGGCGGTACCTCCACTCATACCTGGCAACACTAACGATATCCCTATAAAAATTCCATGAAGTAACTTGGTTAACAAGTCTATTCCCCCCACTCTTCTTTTCCAATACAACGTATTCGGGAGAATTTTTTAATTCCCTTTTTTATATATTAAGAGCCCGGGAACAAATTATGCATATTATATTCTAAAGACTATACCTGAAAAAAGCTTAGAAGGGAGGCATTAAATATTATGAAAGAGGAGGTTGGGGGCAGTACTGCACATGTAAGAAAACTTTTTCCCGGCTCTAATTCTGCTTATGGGTTTCATTCTTTTTATGACGAGATTATAGATGACGATGCTGCACGAATTTTTGTGATTAAAGGAGGACCGGGGGTAGGCAAATCCACATTTATGAGTTCTATAGGCGAAAAGTTGTGGAAGATGGGGTATGATTTGGAATTACATTGTTGCTCATCTGACAATGACTCTTTGGATGGAATAGTGATTCCCCAGTTAGATATAGCGTGTATTGATGGCACAGCACCTCATATTGTTGATCCTAAAAATCCAGGGGTGGTAGATGAAATAGTACATCTTGGTGATTACTGGAATGAGGAAGGTATGATCGTTTACCGTGACGCAGTGTTACAAACGAATCGAGAAATAACACGCCTTTTTCGGAGAGCATATAATTACCTGGGAGCAGCTAAGATGTTTTTAGAAGAGGTAGAAGGTTTTTATCGGGAAAATGGTGCATTACATATGGATGGATTAAATAGGGTTGCATTGCAGCTTATAGATGAAATTTTTGGAGGCAAGATAATAGAGTGGTTTGACAGTAGTCGTCAGCGGAGGCAGAGACATCTTTTTGCTACTGCTATTACTCCTGCAGGCCCTATTAGTTATCTGGATACACTTATTGCAAAAGTTCCGCAAAAATATATTATAAAAGGAGATGATGGAACGGGAAAAAATGAATTGATTGCTCGCTTGAAAGATGCGGCCCGAATGCATGGTTTTTTTGTGGAAGTCTTTCACTGTGCACTGGATCCCCAAAAGATTGATCACGTAATTATTCCGGAACTGGGAGTAGCTGTTTTAAACAGTGTGACTCCGCATATTTTGTTTCCAGGGCCTGGAGATAAAGTGATAGAAACAGATAGCTATACCAGAGATCCTGGAAGTGAGAAAAAGCATGAAAGGGAAGTAGCCAGAGAGATGTACCATCGTTCCATGGAGGAAGCAGTTTCATTTATCTTAAGAGCTAAAAAACTGCATGACGAACTTGAAGCATACTATATTCCTAATATGAGCTTTGGAAAGATTAATGAAGTAAGAGATTCGGTTATGGAAAAGATTTTGTCTTATGCTTAAATTAAATATTAAAGGTTGATTCTGGCCTTGCTCCCTTTTAATTTTGCCTTAGCTAACAAGGAGAAACTTTGAATAGGGTTAAGTGGGACTAGTTCCATCATATTCACATCCATTAAAGAAGCAAGTGATTTAATTGTGGTGGCCAGGTCATTGCAGGCTGGAGTTTCCCATATTTGAGAAGAACCGAATTTGCTATACAATTTAGGGGCGGCTTCATTGATAGCGCATTGGCCTGCTATTAAAGCCGGTGGCCTAATTTCTGAAAGCATCTCGGGAGGAAATCCCTTGCCCATTAAAATATTAAACCCACCTTTTCCATTGTGATCAAGGTGCAGGAGTTGCAATAAAGACAAAGTATTGCTGTAGCATCCCTCGGGACAACAACGCTCATAGCCCTGGTAAATGTTAACATCTGCAGGGAACTCAGGTATGAGGGTGTAGGGATATTTTTTGTTATACTTGCTCATATCTCCTTTAACTTTAATATCTTCAAGTTTTATTGATGAGGCAGCAAGCCTCAAGTGTTCGACCTCTTCCAGGTTATATCCCAGTATTTTAGCCCCGACAGTGTCTACAGCAGGGGTATTCGAACCTCCTACCAGTATGTCTAATTTTTCGGTACAACGTGGTAGAAGTTTGGCCGGAGGGTAATGTCCGTGGTAAACTGCGTGTAAACCGTCAATTAGTGTGAAATCAGGGGGGAAGAGTTCATGAAGGGAGGCCAGGATTTCATGAAGTTTATAATTGTGCCCATGCATCCGGTCCCTTTGGTCCATAAGCCCAAGCAGATTTTTGATGCCAAGGGTCACAACAGACATTGAATGAGTTTTTAACTTGGGTATATTCAAGAAAAAAACATTTCGCTGCTGTCGTTTATTTCCGAGCCTGGAAGATAACCAGCGGTTAAATCTGGCTTTTTCTCCGATTTGCGGAAGTTTTTGGGTGCAAGTTAGACCTTCATCTAGAAAGACTGGCTTGGCTCCATTTTGGTGACACACATTGCCTATTTCTGTTGCATTAAAGACCAGGCGTGTAAAGTTACCTTGAGTGCAATTTTCCACTACATATACTTTTTTTACTCCGGCCTCATATAAGTTTAAAATTGCAGCCTTCAGGACAGAAGGGTCTGTGTATGTATATGGGTGTGAATTTACAGCATTGATTTTAATGACAGCTTCAGTTTTACCTTTTAACAAAAAATTTAGGCCACCGTGGGCATTAAACACATCTTTTACTGATGTATAAATATTTGATTGAACTGGCGTAACGCTTACTGTATGAATATTCTTCACTCCTTGCCTTATAATATCAACAAAAATCATTAGTTACTAAGTCAATTTTATACTTTATCAATAGTTAAAGCAATAGATGAGAAAAGTAAGTGTTCAGGGTAGTTGAGCTTAAATAATTGTATGTTGTATTTACTGTATTTTTTTGATATACATTTAAGTGGTGTTGGGAAATGTAGTAGCTACATCTTTTTAAAATATGTTTAATAGGAGGTGTTGATTTAGATGGATCGCGAGTTAATAGAAAGAAAAATAAAGGAAGTTGCTGAGGATGGTTATTTGCCCTGTGCGGATGGTTTGAGATTAGCAAATGAGTTGGAATGTACTCCTAAAAATATAGGAAAGATTTGTGATGAAATTAATATTAAGATAATAGAGTGTAGCTTGGGTTGTTTTTAATAATTAAAAAAAATATACCTCATAACGAATATCACTAGAGAAAAAAGATAATAATATACATAGAAATAGATGGATTGGGTAGAATAAAAAAGATATAATGAACAATAAATAGCAATAAGGTTATAACTTGATTTATTAGCTTCTTAAAAGCACATAGGCGTCATAATAAAGTCTGTTGCTGGTTGATGAGGCAACAGGTATTTAATACTATTTTATTAGCACTCCGTAACGTTGAGTGCTGCTAAGGACAGTTTCACCTTTATTAAAAATAAAAAAGGAGGTTTAAAAATGAAATTAAAACCGCTAGGAGATCGAGTAGTGGTAAAGGTAGTGGAAGCTGAAGAAAAAACTGCCAGTGGGATTGTCTTGCCAGACAAAGCCAAGGAGAGACCTCAGGAAGGTGAGGTAGTTGCAGTTGGTGAAGGCAAAGTCTTGGACAATGGAACTCGCATGGGGATGGAGGTAAAAGAAGGGGATAAAATTCTTTATTCCAAGTTTGCCGGGACTGAAGTGAAGGTAGATGGTGAAGATTACCTTATCATGAAACAAGACGACATTTTGGCTATTTTAAATTAAGGCAAGATGGTAGCTGGATTTAATCATTATTAAAGTAAAAAGAAGGAGGTCGTAAACGATGGCAAAGCAACTATTATTTCGCGAGGAGGCACGTCGTGCTCTAGAGAGAGGAGTTAACTCCTTAGCGGATACGGTTAAAGTAACTCTTGGCCCTAAAGGGCGCAACGTAGTTCTGGATAAAAAATTTGGTTCACCGCAAATTATTAATGACGGGGTTACTATTGCCCGTGAAATTGAATTGGAAGATCAAGTGGAAAACTTGGGTGCTCAACTGGTAAAAGAGGTGGCTACCAAAACTAATGATATAGCCGGTGATGGTACCACCACAGCTGCACTTTTAGCTCAGGCAATTATTAGAGAAGGAATTAAAAATGTAACTGCTGG
The DNA here is from genome assembly GCA_003554535.1 of Syntrophomonadaceae bacterium. The sequence goes on from PWGT01000069.1 coordinate 19,232, forward strand.
CGCCAACCCCATGATTTTAAGAAAAGGAATCGAGAGAGCAGTTACAGCTGTAGTTGAAGACCTGGAGAAAACCAGCAAGTCTGTAGAAACCAGAGAGGCAATCTCCCAGGTTGCTTCTATATCTGCTGACAATGAAACCATCGGTGAATTAATTGCTGATGCCATGGAAAAGGTTGGTAAGGATGGCGTTATCACTATTGAAGAATCCAAAGGATTTACTACCGACCTTAAGGTTGTAGAAGGTATGCAGTTTGACCGTGGTTACATTTCTCCCTATATGGTTACGGATACTGAAAAAATGGAAGCTGTTCTGGATGATCCTTATATCCTACTTACTGACCGGAAAATCGGAAACATTCATGATATCCTTCCCTTGTTAGAGAAGATAGTTCAGCAAGGCAAACAATTGCTATTGATTGCTGAAGAAGTAGAGGGTGAAGCATTAGCTACTCTGGTAGTTAACAAGTTGAGAGGTACCTTCACCTGCATTGCAGTTAAAGCTCCCGGTTTTGGTGATAGAAGAAAAGCGATGTTGGAGGACGTAGCTACTCTTACCGGTGGCCAGGTTGCCACTGAAGATTTGGGTATCGAATTGAACAATGTAGACATTTCTATGTTGGGTAAAGCCCGTCAGGTAAGGATTACAAAAGACGAAACCGTGATTGTAGATGGTTATGGCTCTGAAGAAGACATCCAGAAAAGAATTAATCAAATTCGCGCTCAGATTGAAGAATCTACTTCTGATTTTGATAAAGAAAAATTACAAGAGCGACTGGCCAAATTAGCTGGTGGTGTAGCAGTAATTGAAGTTGGAGCTGCAACTGAAACTGAAATGAAAGAGAAGAAATTGCGTATTGAAGACGCACTTTCTGCCACAAGGGCTTCAGTAGAAGAGGGTATCGTTCCCGGAGGTGGCATAACATACCTTAATGTTTCTAAAGCAATCGATGGTGTTCTGAATGAGCTCAAAGGTGATGAGTATACCGGAGCAACTATTATCAAAAAAGCCCTGGAAGAGCCTTTGAGAATGATTGCCGAAAATGCAGGTGCTGAAGGCTCCGTAATTGTGGAAAAAGTAAAGAATATGGAAAAAGGATTTGGATATAATGCAATGACAGGAGAAATAGAAAAGCTGATGGATTCGGGCATTGTTGATCCGGCCAAAGTAGCTCGTTCTGCTATACAAAATGCATCTAGTATAGCCGCTATGTTCTTGACTACTGAAGGAGTTGTTGCCGATAAGCCTGATGAGAACGAAGGTGGCGGCGGAATGCCACCCGGAGGTGGAATGGGAGACATGGGCGGCATGGGAATGATGTAATTAGTTATCATGCCGCAAAAAAGGGCTGTTTCTTTCTCAGGAACAGCCCTTTTTAGATTGAGGTCACCGCAAAGACGTTTTGGAGTGTGTATTTAGCGCATGGTGAAAATTATTGATTTTTTTAATTAAAATGTTATTCTAAGAAGGAAATATCACTTTACTTAATTAAATTATATAAAGTAAGGTAAGTAATGCTCATCAATTTTCTATAATTTAAAAATTAGCTTAGGAGTGCTTATGAGCGTTCAAAAAGTTGTAGTTATTGATATGGGTGGAGATTATACCCAGTTACTAGCCCGGATTATTAGGGAAAAAAAAGTTTATAGCGAAATATTGCCTTGTGCCACATCTTTAAGGGAAATAAAAGATCGCAATCCACAAGGAATTTTGATTACTGGCGGTCCCAGTGAGGTGGATAGGGAAATAATCTCTTTGCTAGATAAGGGTATTTTTTCTTTGGGGTTGCCGGTAATGCTAATTGGTTATGGAGTTGAAAGCTACGAGGATTATCAAGGTTTACACTATTTCCCTGGATACGATAGAGATAAAGAAAAAACTTTGATATCTTCTGATGGTAATATAGTAGCTACTTTTAATTATCCAGGTAAAGATGATGAGGGTGAGCTTCTTGATTACTTTTTGTTTGAAGTAGCAGGTTTAAAAGCAGAATGGACTCCGGCCTCTTTTGTTAACCAGGCTATTGCAGAGATTAAGGATAATTTTCCTGAAAATGATAGGGCAGTATGTGGCCTTAGTGGAGGAATAGATTCTGCTGTTGCTGCTCTTTTAGCACATCAGGCTATTGGTGAAAGGCTAACCTGCATATTTGTGGACCATGGCTTGATGAGAGAGGGAGAGCCTGAAGAGGTAGTTAATACTTTCCGAGATAAATATAACTTAAATGTAGTTTCTGTAGATGCTTCGGATGAATTCCTGAAAAGGTTGGAAGGAGTAGAAGAACCTGAAGATAAGCGCAGAATTATAGGAGAACATTTCATCAAGGTTTTTGAAAGAGAAGCTTTGAAATTAAAAGGAGTAAAATTTTTAGTTCAAGGAACAATTTATCCCGATATTGTTGAGAGCCTTTCACCTTCCGGGGAAACTATTAAATCTCATCACAATGTGGGTGGGCTACCTGAAAGAATGAGTTTAAAACTAATAGAGCCTGTAAGAGAACTCTTTAAAGATGAAGTCCGTAAAGTTGCTGAATACATGAACTTGCCCAAAGAGATGGTTTGGAGGCAACCTTTTCCGGGTCCTGGACTGGGTGTTAGGGTTTTGGGAGAAATTACTCCGGAAAAAGTTAATATTGTTCGCAAGGCCAATGCCATTGTAGAAGAGGAAATAAGCCGCGCTGGCATGGAGCACGACTTATGGCAGTTCTTTGCTGTTTTGCCCCAAATAAGGTCAGTAGGGGTTAGCGGTGACCGAAGAACCTATGCCTATCCGATTATTTTAAGAGCTGTTACCAGCAGGGATGCCATGTCAGCTGAATGGTATCCTTTCCCCTATGAGATACTTGATCGCCTTTCACATAGGTTAATAGAAGAAATAAGTCAAGTGAATAGGGTGGTTTACGATATTACGTCTAAACCACCTGCTACAATAGAATGGGAGTAGAATAAGGAGGTTTTAATATGTCTGATAAGCAGGTAGCTATTATAATGGGCAGTGATTCTGATTTACCGATAATGAAGGATAGTGCCCTGGCCCTGGAGGAATTTAATATTGGTTATGATATATCAGTTTCCAGCGCCCATCGTCATCCAGATAAAACTGCCAATCTGGCACGTAGAGCTGCCGAAGAAGGCAAAAAAGTGATTATTGCTGGCGCAGGGGGAGCCGCTCATCTGCCTGGGGTTTTGGCTTCCATGACTTCCTTACCTGTAATAGGGGTGCCAATACTTACATCGGGAATGGGAGGCGTTGATTCATTATACTCAATAGTTCAGATGCCCCGAGGGATGCCGGTGGCAACGGTAGCAGTTAACGGGGCTTTTAATGCAGGCTTGTTGGCAGTGCAAATTATTTCCACATCTGATAAAGAACTATTTGAAAAATACCAGAATTACCGGCAAGGACTTGCTAGTGGAGTAGAAGAGAAAGATAAAGCTTTGCAGGAAAAAGGGTGGCGAATTTATCTGGACGATAAGTTTCCACCCGGAGGTGAAAAAAAATAAATGATTGATCGCTATGCCAGGTCTTATATGAAAGAAATATGGAGCCTGGAAAATAAATTCAACAAATGGCTATTATTAGAGGTCTTAGCTTGTGAAGCATTGGCTAAACAGGGGATAGTCCCTAATGAAGCAGCCATTTTGATTAGGGAAAATGCCAGTTTTAGCGTAGAAAGAATCCAAGAACTGGAGAAAGAAACTCGCCATGACGTGGTGGCATTTACCAGGTGTGTGGCTGAAAATCTGGGTGAAGAATCCCGTTATCTTCATTATGGGCTAACTTCTTCTGACGTAGTAGACACTGCCCTTTCTGTTTTACTAAAAGAGAGTACTGAGCAAATTCAAAGTGGTTTGAAGCAGTTGGAAGAAATGCTTGTGGAGCAGGCAATTCGTCACCGAAATACTTTGATTATGGGAAGAACTCATGGGGTGCATGCTGAGCCTACCAGCCTGGGGCTAAAATTTGGTTTATGGTTGGCGGAGGTTCAGCGAAATCAAACCAGAGTGGAAAGTATGAAGGAATATATAAGTGTGGGCAAAATTTCTGGAGCAGTGGGAAATTATGCTCATCTTGCACCTTTTGTAGAAGAGTACGTATGTTATAAACTTGGCTTGAATCCTGCTCCTGTTTCTACCCAAGTACTGCAAAGAGATAGTCATGCTGAATATATTTTCGTGTTGGCTTTAGTTGCTTCTACCTTAGAAAAAATCGCTCTTGAAATAAGAAATTTACAACGCACAGAAATTAGAGAAATAGAAGAACCTTTTTATCATGGGCAAAAGGGTTCTTCTGCTATGCCGCACAAACGAAACCCGGTAAGTTGCGAACAGGTAACTGGCTTGGCCAGAGTAGCGAGAGGGAATGTGCAAGCAGCTCTAGAAGATAATGCCTTATGGCATGAACGTGATATTTCCCATTCTTCAGTTGAGCGGGTCATACTTCCTGATAGCAGCATGTTGGTTGACTATTTATTGGATCAAATGACTCGTATTATCAAGGACCTTCACGTGTATCCTGAAAATATGCTTAAAAACATGGAAGCAACTAATGGGCTTGTTTATTCCCAGCGTATTTTGTTAGAACTTATTACTTTTGGCTTAACCCGGGAAGAAGCATATGATTATGTTCAGGATGCTGCTATGAGATGCTGGAATACAGGAGAAAATTTTCAAGAAGTGCTCTTAAATGATTCGCAGATTATTTCCATTTTGGGAGAAGATAAGCTGCGAAAATGTTTTGATCCGACTTATTTTCTGGAAAGAGTAGATTATATTTATCAACGACTTGGCATTGAATAAAATGTCTCAAAATTAGCAGGCTGAGAGATTCAATGAAGGAATAGCGGGAACTATTACCGAATGTTGTGTTGGTGATAATTTAAAAGCTGAAGGCAAATTTAATGCTTTTGATCACCGCCCGAAGATATTATAAGGAAGGGGGATGATAGTAGAAGCAATTTTATCTTTGCCAGTAATAAACATGGATGGCTTGCATGAAAAATTCCGGAAAAATGGAGTGCCTCTTTATATTAAAAGGGACAAATAGGGACAGTAAAGGAGAAAGCAAAAAATACAATTGAGAGGGAAAAGATGATAGGCTTGTCAATGGACAAATAGAAGATAGCTGGAAGGAGGCTATGTCTTGGAAGAAGCAAAGTTGAGCCCTCTGGATGAAGAAAACGATAAATTTCGTGAAGAATGTGGTTTGTTTGGTGGGGTAATTAATGATGAAAATAACTTGCAGACCACCTGTTTCGCTCTATATGCCCTGCAACACAGAGGACAGGAAAGTGCAGGGGTAGCAATTAATGACGGAGAAAAAATTTGGAATCAAAAAGGAATGGGGCTTGTTTCAGAAGTATTTTCGGATATGGGTGCCATGGACCAATACAAGGGTAACATGGTTTTGGGGCACGTACGCTATTCCTATGGAGAGGATGGAAAACGACCCGAAAATACCCAACCTCTTTTATTTCGCTATCGGTTTGGAGAAATGGCTATAGCTCATAACGGTAACTTGCTAAACCATCAAAAACTTAGGGAGGGTCTTGAATCTCAGGGATCTATTTTTCAAACAACCACTGATAGTGAGCTATTGGCTCACTTTGTAGCTCGCGAAGGAAGCCCCGATCTGGAAGAAGCACTGAAGCAGGTAGTTCCGGTATTAAAAGGTGGCTATGCTTTTGTAATATTAAATGGGGAGCAAGTTATTGGCATTAGAGATCCTATGGGGATCCGTCCTCTTTCACTGGGGAAGCTAAACCAAGATGAATATATTTTGGCTTCGGAAACATGCGCTTTTAACGCTATCGGAGCCGAATTCATAAGGGATGTTAAACCAGGTGAAATGATTACCATAAATGATAAGTGGATAAGCTCTTACCGTATTACGCCTTCTCCACGTTCAGCGCTTTGTGTATTTGAGTTTATTTATTTTGCTCGCCCTGATAGTGATTTATGCCATCGTAATGTTCACTTAGTGCGAAGGGAATTGGGAAGAAACCTGGCGCGTGAACATCCTGTGGATGCAGATATTGTAATTGGTGTTCCAGATTCAAGTATTTCAGCTGGTTCAGGCTTTGCGGAAGAGGCCGGAATTCCTTATGAGATGGGCCTTATAAAAAACCGTTACATTGGCAGGACCTTTATTCAGCCTACTCCTGAAGTGCGCAAACTTGGTGTGGGAATCAAGTTAAATCCAGTAAAAAGCATTGTGCAGGGTAAAAGGGTGGTCATTATTGATGATTCCATAGTGAGAGGGACTACCAGTATGCAGTTGGTAAAAATGATCCGGGAAGCAGGTGCCCGAGAAGTGCACATGCGTATAAGTTCACCCCCGGTTACTTCACCTTGTTATTATGGAATTAATACCCCTACTCAAGGCGAACTTATAGCATCAAAAGGCACTGATGAAATTGCCAGTTTAATTGGAGCTGACTCACTGGGCTTTTTGAGTGTAGAAAATATGATAAATGCGGTAGGAATTTCAGGGGATCAACTTTGCTTAGCCTGTTTTACCGGTGAATATCCGGTTACTGCTGAGTAAATAGCTTGTGTTTAAATAGACATCATCAAGATTAAATTATTGGAAACAAGATGACCTAAAAAAGCTTTATTTTATTGCATTACGGTGATTTAAATTTTAGATTTTTTGATTTTTTTCGGTATGATTACAAGGATTTTGCTAATAAGTTTCTAATTATACTAATAATAGTAAGCATAATAATTTTCGATGAAAAGGAGGAGGTAGAATGAGCGAAGTAAGCGAACTACTTTATTGGGCTCCTGTCTGTGCAGCAGTTGGTATCGTTTTCGCTATTATACTTTGGTTGCGTATAAGCAAAGCGGAAACAGGCACCAAGGAAATGGTAGAGATATCTAATGCGGTGCGGGAAGGAGCTATGACCTTTCTCAAACGCGAGTACACTTACCTGGCTATTTTTGTTGTTATTCTTTTCGTGGTTATTGGTTTTTTGCTCAACTGGCCTACTGCTATAAGCTTCCTAATAGGGGCGCTTTTTTCTGGTTTGGCAGGCTTTGTCGGTATGAGAGTGGCTACTATGGCCAATGTGCGCACCACCCAGGCTGCGCGTAAGAGCATAAACCCTGCAATGGCGCTGGCATTTTCCAGCGGAACAGTAATGGGTATGATGGTGGCCGGTCTTGGTTTACTGGGAGTAGGCGTTTTGTTTATCATTTTGGGTGATCCGGATATGGTTAACGGTTATGCCTTGGGGGCAAGTTCCATTGCTCTTTTTGCCCGTGTTGGCGGGGGTATTTATACCAAGGCTGCTGACGTCGGTGCAGACCTGGTAGGAAAAGTAGAAGAAGACATTCCGGAAGATGATCCTCGTAACGCAGGCGTTATTGCTGACAATGTGGGTGATAACGTAGGAGACGTGGCCGGAATGGGAGCAGACTTATTTGAATCCTATGTGGGTTCAATGATAGCGGCTATGGCACTTGCTTTTACTCTTCCCAGGTGGGAAGGTATGGAAATGGAAGCTGCTCTTCTTCCCTTGCTCGTTGCTAGTGTTGGAGTTCTTTCATCAGTAATAGCCTTCTTTTTTGTAAGAGCCAAAGAAGGAGCCCGGTTGGGAGCGGTCCTGGAAAGAGGAATGCTGGTAAGTGCAGTTTTAGTTTTAATTGCTTCTTATTTTCTTACTGAATACATTTTGGAAGATATTGGGCCTTTCATTGCAATTGTAGCCGGATTGTTGGTAGGCATTATAATTGGTCGCTTTACAGAATATTATACTTCCGATCATTTCAATCCGGTGAAAGGAATAGCTAAATCTTCGCAAACAGGTCCTGCTACAAACATTATTAGTGGTCTGTCTGTGGGAATGAAAAGTACCGCTTTCCCCATATTAGCTATTGTAATAGCAATTCTTGTGGCTTATGAGTTTGCCGGAGTTTACGGTATAGCTATTGCGGCTGTGGGGATGCTTTCTACCGTCGGTATGACGGTATCGGTGGATGCTTACGGGCCGGTTGCTGATAATGCTGGTGGTATTGCTGAAATGACCGAGTTAGAACCCGAAGTAAGAAAAATCACAGATGAACTTGATTCTGTTGGCAATACTACAGCGGCTATAGGTAAAGGTTTTGCCATAGGTTCTGCTGCTTTAACTGCACTGGCACTGTTTACTGCTTATACCTATGCGGTTGGTGAGCAGTTAGAAGAGATTAATCTTGTAAGCGCGGAAGTGATTGCCGGTATATTGATAGGTTCAATGATTACTTTCTTCTTTGCTTCACGGACAATGGAGGCAGTTGGAAATGCTGCCGGCGAAGTGATAGAAGAAATTCGTCGTCAATTTAAGGAAATCAAGGGGTTAAAAGAAGGCAAGGTTAAACCTGAGTATGCTAAGTGTGTTGACATTAGTACCAAAGCGGCTTTAAAAGAGATGGTAATACCCGGTGTGATGGCAGTGGTTGTCCCCTTGCTGGTTGGGCTATATAGTGCGGAAGCACTTGGTGGCCTTCTGGCTGGAGCTTTAGCCACGGGTGTTATGCAAGCTATTAATATGGCTAATGCCGGCGGTGCTTGGGATAATGCCAAAAAATATATTGAATCAGGGGAGTATGGAGGTAAAGGCAGTGAAGCCCATAAAGCAGCAGTTGTTGGTGATACAGTAGGGGATCCGTTTAAAGATACTTCAGGTCCTTCGCTAAACATACTTATTAAGTTGATGAGCATTGTGGCTCTTGTTTTTGCCCCTCTGTTTATTTCTTAGGCGGTAATTAAAATGCAGGGAGCTTATTTCCCGGGGTGGGCAGTTTTAAACTATTTAGTTAAACTGTTCCCCGGGAAATGAGAGCTCCCTTTTTCCTTGTAAATAATAAGGTGAAGGGGAAAGTTAAATGGACGAAAAAATGGATTACAAACAATCCGGTGTGGATTTAAACGCTGCTGATAATGCTGTAGAGAACATTAAGGATATTGCCAAAAGAGCTACCCGCCCGGAGGTATTAAGTGGTGTTGGAGGGTTCGGTGGCCTTTTTCGCTTTAATGTAGAAAATTACCGTGAACCAGTATTGGTGGCAGGAACAGATGGAGTTGGCACTAAATTGAAATTGGCAACTGAAATGCAAAAGCATGATACTATTGGTGAAGACCTGGTAGCTATGTGTGTCAATGACATTTTGGTTCAGGGCGCCGAGCCGCTTTTTTTATGGATTATTTAGCAGTTGGTAAGCTTGAGTCAGACCAAGTTGCAGAAATTATTTCAGGAGTGGCTTCTGGGTGCCAAAAAGCTGGATGT
>PWGT01000217.1 GCA_003554535.1 Syntrophomonadaceae bacterium
CAGCTTGCCCCGGAAGATCAATTAAATCACTATTGGGAACTTCAAAGCACTTTTTCTGAATTAGAAAGATTAAACGATGAAATTTACAGAGTTTTTTCTCAGCACATTACTGAAGACTTTTTATTTATGGGAATCCATGAACTGGTTACTAACGCTATAGAACACGGAAACAGAGAACACCCTGACCGGAAAGTTTATATAAATTTCACCATTACCAGTAATTACTTTTTGGCCACTATAGAAGATGAAGGCAAAGGTTTTAACTGGAAGGATAGAAAACACCAACCACTTGCCGCTGAAAATCTAAAAGATAGAGGAAGGGGAATTTCCATTGCCCAAAAGTTAGCAGACAAAATCTTTTATAACAATAAAGGGAATAAAGCCTACTATTTCATCTCTCTAGAAAATCCAATGTAAACACAATTACTTTAACAGATATTTCTACTTATGCGGTATATTTCACCTGGCAAATTTATAATAACCTTTCGTAAATCTCATCAAATTCATCCATTGACTCACGAAAAGCTTCAAGGGCTTGAGGGCAAAAATGTTTGGGCTGCAAACGGTCATCGCCTTCCAGTATGATACTACAGGATTTTTGGTGTGAAAAAGCTGGTTTATATGGTCGCTTGCTTCTTAAAGCATCATATACATCGGCAATAGTCACCAGGCGTGCGGGAAGTGGAATTTCCTCCCCTGCCAGTCCATAGGGATAACCGGTTCCATCCCAGCGTTCGTGATGAGAAAGGGCAATCTGGCGAGCTGTTTCCAAATAAGGGGAGTCACCAAGAATAACAACCCCATATACCGTGTGAATTTCCATCTCTCTAAATTCTTCCTTGGTTAAAGGCCCCTCTTTAAGAAGTATGGCCGGATCTATTTTCATTTTCCCCACGTCATGCATCCATGCAGAGTAATTTATCTCTTCCAGGTGGCGCTCTTCAGAATAGAAATAAATGGCTAGTTTATGAGCAAATTCCCCCACTCTTAGAATATGATTACCTGTTTCACTATCAATAGCCTCCGCTGCCCGGGAAAGGGCTCGCGCAGTATAAATAAAAGCCTCCCGTAAATCATTACTCTGCTGTTCAATGGCCTGGTAAAGTTGCAATTGGGAAAGAAGGCTTTTCAAGTTATGAACCTGTATAAAGCCTGAACCTGGTGGGTGATTTAACATCATGACCAGCAAATTATTCCTGTAGTAGGCAGAAAACCCTTTGAAATCTTTATTAACATATTCCTTTAAGTCTGAAGGGATTGATTTCCATGCTTCTTCATCGATGTTTTTCTCTTCTTTATGATAAACACAGGGCTTGCCGGTTTGCTTTAAATATTCAATTAAAGTGCCTACATTTAAAGTAAAATAATAATTTATTACACTTCCCTTTGAATATGACCATTCAAAAGTTGTTCCTCGCCAATTCCCGTTTGAATCCACTTCTCCTACCATGATCACTTCCGGATCCATGATTCCCGGAGAACCGCTGAGCATTTTTTCTACAAGCTCTTCTTGCACTGAAGGAAACTTGAACCAAAATGGATCAAACTCATCAACAACCTGCTCCGAATAAAGCATTACTCGATTTACACTCTGGTATGAATCTTGCAAATGCTGCAAGTAAAACTGAGAGTTAAATAAATTATTTACCCGGGCAGATACTTCCGGGTAATGCAAAGGCTTTACAAGTATATCATCTGCTCCACTTTCAAGCCCTTCAGCTTTTTTTTCAGGAGAATCTGAACTAATCATTAAAATTATGGCAAGGTTATTCAGCCCGATGTAATTATCGGCAGCACTACAAAATTCTTGCCATTTTATATCCGGCAACTCATCATCTAATAAGACTAACCGTACCAAGCTATCCTGTTTTAGTTTTTCTATTCCTTCTTCTCCTGAATTAACGACTTCAACTTCATAACCTTCATCTACAAGTTTGCTTTCTAAACTTTCCGTTTTCTTTTCTCCCTTTTCTATTATTAAAAGCTTAAAAGCCATTTTCCCTACCTTTACTATTTATGTTTAAGATTCCTTTATCTCAATAACCCTGTCCAGGTGAACAAGGGTAAACATTTTCTTGACAAAATCACTAGCTACATTTTTAATTACTATTTTTCCACCTTTTTCCTTTACCCTTTTTTGCAAAAGCAACAGTTTCCCCAGTCCTGAACTATCCAGCCCTGTAACCTTAGAAAAATCCAAAACGATCCGCATTGCACCTTCATCGATTAATGAAATTATAGTATCTTGAAACTCAGTAGCAGAAGCAATATCAATTCTTCCTTCTGGATAAACGATATGTTCATTGCCCACTTTTTCCACCTTCATTAACTCACACCTCCAACTCTTTTGGGTAGGGATGCAAACATTCATGAAACACTCATTTATATTCTGCGTATTACTAAATAAATCCTTCTCTGAGCCAAACACCAAAAAGATTTAATCCTCACATACCATAATTTGAAGTTTTTATAAACTTGAAAAAATTTTCCCTGCCTACTTTACAATTATTCCATAAAAGCCGTACTTTCCCAGTCTGTAAAATCTATCATTTTTACTTGCTCATCTCTGGAGTAGATAAAAGGAGGATATGTATGCATAATAGCATCATTAATCAGTTCCTCTCCAGGTTCTTCTCCATTATAAGGAGCAATCATCAAACTAAACTGCTGCCGGCCTCCTCTATATGAAGGTGCGCTACTCATACATCTTTCTTCAAACCCCATAGCCTTTCGTGGAACCAACCCAGTTCTTTTCACAGGCGAATTTAATTGCTCTCCCTGATATACTCCAAAGGGGTTGATAATTAATTTATCGAAATCATCTTCTTTTTTCAGCCTTGCCCGGGCAAAAGCAAAACTATTATCAGCAGACAAACTTTGAGCTAGCAGAATCCCCCTGCTCCTAACAGCAAAAGAAACAAAGCTGCAAGAGATGGCATTGTTGCTGGCATCAACCTCTTTATTTTTACTGAATTGTTCATAGTTAAAATCATAGTGGTTTAAATCACCTAAAAAGTTATGTTTATAGACTCGAATGGGATTTATCCAACTCCCTCTGAACGCAGGAACTATTTCCAACGGACGAATTTCTTGCCAGCGTATATCGTAACCTCTATTAAATTTTTTGACTTTTTTTCTTTTATCTCCAAAATCGCTGGTTAGAGGATAGGAAATATCCATATCCACAAATAAATATGGCAAATCACCGGCAATCATATATATTTTTTCATAGTTGGCTACTTTTCCCTGGTTCTTACTTAAAACAACTTTACCTCTCTCTTTTACAAAAGCAGCTTTGCCTTCTATACCATAAAACTCAAACGATACATCAGAAGCAGGTATTACCTTACCCCGGTAGTTAATGGAAGTTACGAAAGAACCGAGATCAGTTACCATGTGCCCTTCATGGTACAATACCAGTTCATTAATTCTCCTTTTGCACAATTCCAGATAAGAATTGCCTATGGTTTCTTCACCCACAAAAACCGAAGAAGAGTTACCGGTAGTCTCTCTCTCTAACTCAATTTCTTCATCTACACCTGAATATATCAGGTTTTGCTCCCGGCGTCCAAAAACATCTCTGGAAAAAGATAATTCTACCCCCTTGCCACTCAAAGAACTACCATCCAGGCATTGGGCTCTAATTAAACCCTTTTTCTTACCTTTTCCACGATAATACAGCCTTGGGAAAACAGCTCTAATACTATTAGCTTCTCCTTTAATACTGTCCAAGGCCCGATTTAATGTTTGCTTCGATTTTTCAATACTTGATTTAATTCTTTCTCTACCTTCTTCTATAAGAGGCTTGGCAACCAATGGGACTTCCGGCCCAAAGTAATAAGTATTGGTTGCCTCCAACAACTTTTCTACATTCTCCTCTACTTCCTGCATAATTTCATTATCATGAGTAGAAATAGCCAGGGCATATTCTGAATTCAACCTGCACCTGTCAATGCCGCTCCAGAGCTTGGTATTTTCCAACTTATCCGCCCAAGAAGCATAACCATCAAAACTCCCGCAAGCCAAGTCTTGCCCCACATTTATTTCTCCTACTGGAGGATGTCCCCGCAAATAATCATATGGAGAAGAAAATTCTATAAAAGATAATTTACTTAATTGCTGAATATAATAATTTATCCCTCCAGCAAACAAAGGTTTGCTCAACTTCAGTTCTTTTTTTATGGCTGTATTTAGATACCCCTGCCAGAAATCATCACCGGCATCCATGTCAACTAAAAATAACATATCAAGAGGTTGCCCCATTTCCAACTGCTCACGGCGCAATTCCTTTAACATGCAGGAAAAGCCCAAATTGTCATATACATCACCACCACTAATTGCTGGCAAAAGTACAATTTTATCCTCTACATCAGGAGCAGAATACCACAGGGGATTAAACCTCTTTTCTACCGGTAATTTGGGGATAAAATTGCTAAATCCGTGAAATGGAATTCCGCTGTATAAAACTGAAACAGCTTCCATTCCCACTTTTTTATACAAAGGGATCAGGCCGGGAGTTACCATGTTTTCATGGGGCCTGACTATGGGAGTAACTTTACCGAAAATATCCCTTAATCCAGTATTATTTTCGTTGGAAACAGCTTTATGAAAATCCTTACGTAGTTCTTTTTCCGTCAAAGCGGAAGTTAAACCACCACTATAAGAGACAAGCTCAATTTCGTCAAATCCAGTTTCTACCCTATGCTTTATCCTTTGGACAAGCTCCGGAGAATGATTAAGTATAATATTTTCTAAAGAATTGTAATTTGTAAAACTCCAAGTCCCCTTGACAGAAATTCCATGCGAATTATAACCATCCAGGGCATCCAAAATATATTCTATCCTCTTCAAATATTGAAAAGTTTCGTTACTTAAAAAGCGTTTTTCTTCAGGATTATAATTAATATTGACATTAAACCTGAAAGACACATAAATATTTACATCATTCATGAATACATCCCCCCATACCTCACCTTGCCCAAACCAACTCGTTTAAAAATTGTTTATTCTTTCCATAAAGCGGAGTACGCATAATGGGGACGATTAATACTACCCTACAGCGAAAAAAGGAACAACCTGAAGAAAAGTAGTATTTCGTCCCCACCTGCCATAGGGATTTGAAAAACTAAAATTACCTCTGCCTAGTTATAAGCCTTTTTCAGAATTTCCAATATATCACTGCTGTCAGCGTCTTTGGGGTTAAAATTAAGAGCGCCATCATCAATTGCCGCTTCAGCTATGGCTTGCAGTTGGCCTCTTTTAATTCCTGCTTCTTCTAGTGTAATAGGCATACCTGTGAGTTCATTTAACTTTTTGTTCAACTGTTTTATTGTTTCTACAGATCTTTCCGCTCTCTGATTAGCCGGAGTTTTAGCATATACGTCTGCCCCAGCCAGGGGAAGCAACAATTCTGCATATTCTTCAGCACAAACTTCCATGTTGTATTCCATTCCAAATGGCAAAAAGATAGCCATGGCCTCTCCGTGAGATATATGACCAATGCCGCCTGCAGCATGCCCCATGGCATGGACTATACCACACATTGAATTGGAAAAAGCACATCCTGCAAGCAAAGAAGCGTTAGCCATAGCAAGGCGAGCATCTTTATCTTTTGGTTTCTCAATGGTTTCTATAAAATAATCCCGCATCATACTAATAGCTGAATATACGTAAGCATCACTAACAGGATTCTTCTGAATGCATGAATAAGCTTCCACGGCGTGGGTAAGAGCATCCATTCCACTCCCGGCTGTAAGTCTGGGGGGTACAGAAAGAGTAGTTCTGCTATCTAGAATTGCCACATCCGGAATAAGAGTGTAAGAAGTGAACGCCATTTTGCAGTTTCTTTCTACGTTATTAATAACTGCTGCCAGGGTCACTTCCGATCCTGTGCCAGAAGTAGCAGGGATGGCAATAAATGGCTTCATCTTCTTGGTTAAGTGCTCCGCTCCTATGTAATCCATTAAATCGTCTGCATTTTCCGTTACCACAATGTTAACTCCCTTGGCTGTGTCCAGAACTGAACCTCCGCCCAGTGCTATAATTGAATCGCAATTATACTGTTTATACATCCTTGCAATTTCATTAACTACCAAATTTGATGAATCAGGGGGAGTGTCCTTGTATAAAGCACCCACTGTAATGTCATACCCAGCCAGGGAATCAATCAAAAGTTTATCCAACCCAACTTTTACAGCAGTTTTGAATGTTATAACGATAGGCCTTTCTGCTCCCAGTAATTTAAGTTCGTGCCCTACACTTTCAAGCGCATCGTGCCCGGAAATTATCTTTACCGGGTTGTAATACTCGTAATAAGAAGGTATCATTTGTACTCCTCCTCAAATTTAGAATAGTTTCGGTTTTCCTGTAGGAACCGCAATCAAATAAGCGTACAATCGGGTCATCCAGCGTTCTTTAGTCATTTCCGGTTGGCGCTTTAAAATTCTTTTGGAAATAAACCCGGGGAATAACAAAAATTGAACTATATTCAAGCAGCGTATCAACTGCATGGCTTTATCGTTATCCCCTCTAACGCTCATACGATGCTGAGCATAGGCATTGTGACTGCTTAATTGAGTAGTAAACATTTTGAATGCCGAATCAATATTTTTAATAGATATGACCAGATCAGCTTCTATTTTGTTCATTCCCACAAAGTTTAACATCCCGTCTTGTTTCTTAAGTGCAAGATAAGGACCATCGGGTAAAACCTCAAAGAGCACTTTAAAGCCTTCATCCCAACGGTCAACTTCTTTCTTTACGTCCTCATCCTGCAGAGCTATTGCCGGTATAGCCCTGCCCATGGCAAACAAAAGTGCTGAAACCGTAGCTTTTTGCAGAGGCCTGTCGCCAGGCTTTATATCTGTTTCTTGGGGAGCTTTCACACTTTTCACCTCATTTAACGTTTTTTGAAATAATTCGCGGGGCGCCTCTAAAATTGTCTTTCCCTCCTTTCTATACTGCATAATATTTTTTTCGCCTATTTATTTGGGGACAACACGACCATTACAACATTTTAACTATTTTTTAACTGCATTTATAAGTGCCGAATAATTGATTTAATTCTATCAAATATTATTTCAATAATAAAGAAATATTTCCTTTTGCTCCCTTATAAACAAAAAAATAGTCTAATCAATCAACTTATCAGCCAATCTAGCCACTCTCTGTCCAAGTTGCTTGCATTCATCAAGAGCCCTTTGATCAGGTTTTCCAGTTGAAACAGGGCCATAATGACCTATTCCGCTAAATCCATGGACAACCATTCCATGAACTAACAAGGCCTGGAGAATGCTAAGAACAGTGCTCTCAGAGCCCCCTCCTTCAATTCCACAAGAAGCAAAAGCGCCACCTACTTTGCCTTCCAGCCTCTGATGAACTTTAATGCTCCTATCCAAAAAATCTTTCAAGGGACCAGCTAACACCCCGTAGTATGTCGGCGAACCCATAATAATACCATCATAGTTCACCATGTCTGCGGGATCCTGGATGTCATTAACACTTTTAACTTCCACTTCACCGCCTGCATTCTTAACTCCTTCCCCAACGGCTTCTGCCATGCTTTTGGTATTTCCGGATCTGCTATAATAAACCACCAATACCTTAGACATGAGACACCCTCCTTTTAACACATGATTAACCTACTAATTATGATAACATTTCTAACAAATACCAACAAGAAAACTCAAAATTCGCAGTATCTGGAAAAATTTAATATTGTAATGGCTTTTTCTTTAGTGGTAGGATATAAACGGTGTTAATATTACCCAACTATAAATAATCA
>PWGT01000176.1 GCA_003554535.1 Syntrophomonadaceae bacterium
CTCCAAGCCCCGGGTTCTTTTAACCGGTTGCCCGGTGGGACTGGGTTCGGAAAAAGTTATAACCCTGGTGGAAGAACTGGGGGCTAACGTAGTAGCCATGGAAAACTGTACCGGTTATAAAACCCTGGAGCTGCAAACAAACAACAGCTATGAGGACCCCATTGTAGCACTGGCCCACAAGTATATCAGTATTCCCTGTTCCTGCATGAGCCCAAACCCTTACCGGTTGGAATTGCTGGAGCGTATGATAGAAGATTTTCAGGCAGACGCTGTAATAGACCTTACCTGGCAGGCCTGTCATACTTATAATATTGAGGCTTATGAGGTAGAGAAGATTGCCAAGAAAAAAGGTTTACCCTATTTACAACTGGAGACGGATTATTCTTCTTCAGATAAGGAAAATCTGAAAGTTCGTATAGAATCTATGCTGGAGATGGTAGAAGATGATATCCATAGGGATGGACATAGGTTCCGTTGCTGCTAAAGGTGTTTTGCTAAACGGAGATAAACAATATAAAATTGTTATTCCCACGGGATGGAGTCCCCGGGAGGCGGGAGAAAGAATTCTTTCTGAGATTTGCAAAAAGGCTGATTGCAAGGAGACTCAAGTGGCCAGCATGGTGGTTACTGGATACGGGCGGGTGGCCTTTGAAAAGGCAGACCGAACTGTAACGGAAATAAGCTGCCACGCCCGGGGGGTAGCCTACCTGTGTCCAGAGGTCAAAACCATAATAGATGTTGGTGGCCAGGACAGCAAGGTCATAAGCATTAACCCTCAGGGCAAGGTGTTGGACTTTGCTATGAATGACAAGTGCGCCGCCGGAACCGGCAGGTTCCTGCAGGTTACGGCCAACGCCCTGGGGTTGGATGTTTCGGAAATAGGTGAAAGAGAAGACCCGGCGGAGCAGGCGGCCATAAACAGTATGTGCACCGTTTTTGCCGAATCCGAAATCATCGGCCTCCTGGCCAGGAACACTTCCAAAGGTGGTATTATAGCCGGCCTGCACCAGTCGGTAGCCCGGCGGGTAGCGGGAATGGCCCGGCGCCTGGGAGTGCAGGGAAAGGTGGCCTTTACAGGTGGAGTGGCTTTGAATGAGGGAGTTAGAAGAGCCCTGGAGGAAGAGCTGAAAACGCCGGTAATTGTGCCCGAAGAATGCCAGTTTACCGGGGCTCTGGGGGCGGCGCTGTTGGCTTTGAAATAATAATTAGATTTATATTTTCAACTATTTCCAATACTGCAAGGGAAATTATGTTTTACATGTTATAACTTTTAATTATAGACAGCACCTAAAACAAAACAAAAAGTTATTATCATTATAACGGTTTATGAGTTAATATTAGTGAAGTTATTATGTGCGTTCAGCATTGACAAGGTTAATTAAAACAAAAACAAATGAGGTGTTTTTCATGATTATTGATATGCATATCCATGAGCAGACGTATTCCTTTGATAGTTTTATGAAGTTAACGGATATTGTTCGTCGAAGCAATGAAGTTGGACTGGATGGGATTTGTATTACCGATCATGAAAGCAATCACCTCAAAGAGTATGCGAAAGAGATTTCATTGGCAATGGATTTCCCTATTTTTGTAGGAGCGGAAATTTTAACTTATGAAGGGGATGTTTTAGCCTTTGGTGTTGACCGATTACCTGAGAGAAAAATGTATGTCCATCAGTTAATTGAGTATGTACATAATCAGGGTGGCGTTGTAATCAGTGCTCATCCCTATCGCAAGAATAATCGAGGTATGGAGGATACAATAAAAACAACGAAAAATCTTGATGGTATTGAAGGATTAAATGGCAGTACGCCTGTTGATTTAAACTTAAAGGCCTACGATGCCGCTTTATTGCAAAATATACCGGTATTTGGAGGGAGTGATGCCCATCGACTAGAACGTGTGGGGAAGTATGCAACAAAATTCCCAAGGAAGATTCAAACTATGGAGGAGTTAGTAGGTGCAATTAAATCCGGCAGTACACAACCTGTCTATTTTAATCATGGAACTTATCAAGAGTTTCCATGCCATCGTTTACTGAATGTTATATAAATGTTAGAGGGGGCATAAAAAATATGAAAAAGACACTTATTTTTCTGTTAGTATTAGTAATGGCTGTTTCACTGTTTGGTTGTAATCAAACCAAAGAAATAGAAGAGTATCACGGTGATAATGATGTTGAAGTAGAGGCTGAAGTAGATGAAAAACCATTTGAAGGAACAGTCCTGGAGCTCTCCGTTGCCTATGGTGGAGCGGACGGTTCCTTTGATCAATTTACGGAAGAAACCGGAATTGAGATTGAATGGGTAAGCTTATCTACGGGTGCTAAGCTTTCGAAATTACAGGCTGAAGATGGTAAAACAACTGCGGATGTATGGTTTGGTGGCGGGGTAGACAGCTACTTAAATGCCAGAGACTTGGGATACTTATACAAATATGAGTCGGAAGAGCTTGCAAACATCAACCCCCAGTTTGTTGACCCTGAAGGATATTTTGGTGCATTATCCCTGGTGACTTTCGGTTTTATCGTTAACGAAGACCTTATTGAAGAGTTAGGGTTAGATATGCCTCAAAGTTGGGAAGATCTCCTGGATCCTCAATATGATGGTGAAATTATCATGGCGGATCCCAGCATTTCCGGTGGACAATATGCAATTCTCAGTGGATTAATTCAAGTCATGGGTGAAGAAACAGCCTGGGAATACTGGGAAACTCTGGATCAAAGCGTAGATTTTTATGCTCAAAGCGGGGGAGAGCCCCAGCAAAAAGTGGCGGCAGGAGAATTTGCCATTGGGCTAACGGCAATTCATGGACAAACCTTCGGGTTAATGGATACGTCGCCAGTAGTCCCTGTTTTTACAGAAGAGCATATTCCATGGATTCCTGCACCAATTGCAATTTTTGAGAACTCGGAAAATAAAGAAGCAGCTAAAGTGCTTGTGGATTGGTACCTTTCTGAGGAAGGCCAAACAGCTCTGATGGAAGCTGATGCTCGAATAATGGCCAATGAAAATGTAGAGCCTCCCTCCGAAATGGATGCATTAAATCTCGACCAACTGATTGATTTTGACCTGGAAAAGATGGGAAGAGAAAGAGAAAACATCCTGGAAAAATGGAAAGATACTATTGGTGAATAGTGATCATAAAAAGGGAAGAGGGAAAACCCTCTTCCCTTCCTTTGATTTTTTGGTGGAAAAAGCCATAATCATTCTTTTGGTCGCAGTATTTTTGCTTTTTATTCTTTACCCGGTATTCGGTGTTTTGATGAGAAGTTTTTCAGAAGGCGGAGCCTTAACCCTTGAACATTATCGAGTTCTCTTTACACCAAGAAACCTAGAATTAATTAGAAATAGTGTGTTTGTTGCTACCCTTTCATCAGTAATTGCTACTTTTTTAGCATTTTCCATCGGCTTATTTAGCTTCTTCAAAAGCGAAAGAATTAGAGCAATGCTTTATAGAGGGCTTATGATGACCATGATATCTCCTCCATTTATATCGGCGATTGCCTTAATTACCCTTTTCGGACGAAGGGGTTTAATTTCCCATGGATTATTCGGGGCAAGCTTCAATCCCTATGGGTGGCATGGGATTGTACTATTACAAAGCCTGAGTGGTGTTTCTCTTTCTGCAATTATGATGATTACAGGCTTAAGTTTAATCGATAGCCGATTGATTCAAGCTTCAAGGGATTTAGGGGCAAATCCTCAACAAACACTGCATAAAATTATTCTTCCATCTATGGTTCCCACCATCCTATCTGTTTTATTTTTGCAATTTACCATGAATATTTCTGACTTTACCACTCCAATTATTATTGGGGGAAGATTTCATGTGCTGGCAACGGAAGCCTATTTGCGGGTTTATGCCCAGGCGAACCTTGGGAGTGCAGCTTCAATGACCGTCTTGCTGCTTCCTCCCGCTATAATAGCTTTTTATTTTTATCAAAAGAATTTGAAACGAGTTAACACATTATCTGAACGGGCAAAAATAATTCAAATCAAAGCATTAAACTTTAAACTGCCTCCCACCGTTCATTTGATTACCGGTGCTATTACAGTTATATTTTTTTCTTTTATGATCATTAAATACGGTAATATATTTCTAACATCGGTTGTGACGAGAACCGTTACAGGATCCATGGAATTTACCCTGGATCATATTGCAGTGTTTCAAAGCCGTCATATGGATGCGTTAATACGAACGTTATATATGGCAATTATTGCGGGATTACTTTCGACGGTATCCGGTATGCTTTTGTCATATTATAATCAAAGAAGAAGAATCCCCGGCATGAAAACTGTGGAATTTGTGGCTTCATTGCCATACATTATTCCCGGGATCTTTTTTGGCCTGGGTTATATCGTTGCTTTTCATTCCGGTCCAATCGCACTAACGGGAACCCTGCTTATTCTGATTCTCAACTGCACTTTTCGTCATGTTTCCGTTGGGAATAAAGCGGCCAACGCCGCTTTTGAAAATCTTGATAGAAAGCTAGAATGGGCTTCAAACGACCTGGGAGCATCGAAAACACTTACCCTTTTTACCGTGGTCTTTCCAATGCTACGTTCCACATTTTTGCTAAGCTATATCAATACATTTACTGCGTGTATGACCACGGTTGGGCCTTTAATTCTTCTGGTCACACCGGGAAATCTTATTACCAGTGTTTTAATGTTTAACGAAATCAATAGTGGACGATATGGACAGGGTGCTGTTTTGGGAAGTGTGCTCATTCTCATAACAGTAAGTGCAAACTTAGTGGCAATCTATCTATTAAGTAGGGAAAAGAGGAAAGAACTTTGATCTTAGAACTAAGAAACTTAACAAAACTCTATGATGATAATAATGGTGTGATGGATTTTAATCTGCAGGTCAATCAAGGGGAGTTTATTACCCTTCTTGGTCCTTCCGGCTGCGGGAAAACTACGACACTAAACTTAATTGGTGGTTTTTTAGAGCCCGATCACGGAGAAATTCTTATGGATCAAAGGGAGATTAGTCATTTGCCTTCTGAAAAGAGGCCAATTTCAACGGTGTTTCAGAACTATGCTCTGTTTCCTCATCTAAACGTTTTAGAAAATATTGCTTATGGGATTCGCTTCTATAAAAAAGTTCCGAAAAAAGAAGCCTTAAATCAAGCTCATGAATATGTTGAACTTGTGGGGCTTAAGGGGTATGAGAGAGGGACTATTGAAAATTTAAGTGGGGGACAGCAGCAAAGAGTTGCTTTAGCAAGGGCTATTGCAACAGGTCCAAAGGTATTACTATTAGATGAACCTTTAAGTAATCTTGATGTGGGCCTGAGGGGTCATCTGCGGAAAGAATTAAAAGATCTTCAAAGGAAAACCGGAATGACCATGGTGTTTGTTACCCATGACCAGGGAGAAGCTCTGAGCTTATCGGATAGGGTTGTTGTGATGGAACACGGTAAAATTGCACAGGTTGGTACACCGGAAGAAATTTACTATCAGCCGAATAGTCATTACGTGGCAAGCTTTGTAGGGAAATCTAACTTTATTCAGGGTGAAGACGGGAAGATTTACCTGGTGAGACCCGAAGATATTAAACTGAGGAAAAATTCCAAGGGTAAATATACTATCACACAGATGATGTTTTCAGGTCATCAGATAGAGATTACAATTTCAAATAGCTCTCAAAAAATAGAAGTTATTTGTGCCGGAGTGGAATCGCGAGAGCTCAGTTATGAAGATAAGGTTGAAATTGACATTATATATCAGTACCTTTTACCAAACAGCCAATAGGGATCAAAATGTTTATGGTTTTACAATCATAAAACAACCGCCTTATGTTGGAAGTGTGTAAATTTGGTGGGTATTGACCCCGAGAGGGAGCTTCTAGAAATTGCCAGGATTTTTATTGCTGCAGTGGCACATCAATATAGAAAACCTGATTACCGGGTAGAAAGAGATTAAC
Organism: Syntrophomonadaceae bacterium; assembly: GCA_003554535.1. The sequence continues at coordinate 5,935 of PWGT01000176.1, forward strand.
ACTACAGCTCAAAGTGACTAAACAATCCATCTAACATGTGATATAGCAGCTCTTGAGGGCCTTAGGATGCTGCACAGCAGACATTAACCTGCAAGAGGAAATTCAAGTAAATTGACAGGCTTAATTTAATTTTGTCTCTTTTTGCAACCAGGCCAAATATATCACAGGTGGGCTGGACTATGACCATACTGTTTACCAATGATTACATGAGGGGTACCATTAAAAACCTGGAACACATTGATATACAAATGGTTTGCTATACTGACCTGGAACCTTTATGGGATCAACTGGTCCGCCTGTACCACTACCTGGGGTTCAAGAAAAAAGGCAAAGAATCTGCCGGGACAATCCGGCAGTACTTTGGTAACACAGGCAAGATAGATAACTGAGGACTTGCTTCCAGGAGTAATATCTTTAACACATGGTGGGATAATTCTAATGTAAACTTATTAACGGATGACGAGGCTCTCGACCCGATTTCAGACTTTCTTCCGGCTCGCTCCCTCTTGGCAAGAGTAATTAAAACATAAAGAGCAGAATAATCAGACAAATGACAGCTTTTAATTCACCAGCGTGTTCTTTTTTGGAGGTATAAACTGGAGGTATAAAATTGAAGGATCAAGCATGTAGAGTTTCTTTTTTTTTAAGAAGGTTTTTCTGTACCTGTTAGCCAAGGAACCAGTCTTTTAGAAGCTACAGAAAAGGCCGGGTTGTTTATTGAAGCTCCCTGTAATGGAAATGGTACCTGTGGGAAATGCAAGGTAAAGGCAAAGGGTTCTTTGAATAATATAAGTAAGAGCGAACAAGAAAAGCTGAGGGTTATAGATGATTCCAGTATCAGGTTGGCCTGCCAGGCACAGGTTTTTGGTAAGGTTGAAGTTAAAATTTTAGATAAGAACAAGAGCTTTACCAGTATTGTGGAGGGAGAAAGTAAAGATTACAAGATAAATCTTCCAACCAGTAAAAGAATGATTACTTTTTCAGAGAAAGAAAAAATTACAAGCCTTTCTGTAATAAGTTGCTGGTGGATAACAATATAAATATTTCTCGAGAACTTGTACCGTACTTTTATGAAAAGACGGAAATTAAGAGTAATGACAGTATAGAGATTATAACACGTAATGAGTCTTTGCTTGATGGTGCTAAAGCACTACAATCAAAAGTGGTGGATGCCACTTAATTGATAGGCTTTGTGAACACCAGGAAGTAAAAAGTGGCGATATCTATGATATGGTGGTGGTTGTGGAACTGCTTAGAATAGGAGTGATTCATTCCAATGGAAGGTTTTCAAATCAATGTGAAGGTCTTCCTGAAAATATTGCTGCAAATCTTATTAACTCACGCGGTAACAGCAGGTTCCAGCTTTCGAAAAATGGCAAGGTGACTCTTACTCAAAAAGATGTCAGGGAGGTGCAGCTGGCCAAAGGAGCGTTATCTGCGGGAATTACACTTTTGTTAAAGTAACTGGATGAGAACATTAATATTATAGAATTATCCATGCATTCTGATTTTCAGTAATATTTTGTTATCATTTATTTTTTCCAACATAAAACAAATTACTATGGAGCTGGGTTCTCCGGAACACCTGGAAAAGTGTATCGCTTTGACGGGGGAAGTAGCTGAAGAAGTAGCCCTGATAGTTAACAGGGAACTTATTTAAGAGCGCTGATGCAATTTTTTGATTGCTGTTAAGTTATTCAATTATTGTGCAAGATA
>PWGT01000222.1 GCA_003554535.1 Syntrophomonadaceae bacterium
AGGTTCGACGATTATATCGACCGCATTTGACACTGCTTATTTACCCTCTAACTGAGGATCAAGGGGTAAAGACGAAAAAATACCCAGATGAAGTGCCGGGATCTCACGACCAAAAAGGGAGTGAATGTGAGGTCAATCCGGAAAAAGTGGCAGATATAGCACCTTTTGTTAAAGAGATGCTTTCCCCTCCGGAGAAGCAGGTAGCTGCTTTTTATTGTCGGGGTTTTCAGTGCCAAGCGCCTGTTTATTCTCCGGAAGATCTGAAAAAAATATTATAGAAAACTACTGAAAATGATTGGCCTTAGAGGGAGAATCAGATTTAAATTAAATGTCAAAAAATTCACACTTTGCTTTGACAGTAATTCATTGATATGCTATGTTATTTTTACTACTAATTCTAATATTAATACTCCTATCTCCTAGACGAATTATTTCTCTGAACTAAACTAAGCTAAATAATGTATCAAGCCGTAATAAGAAACCCTATTCTTAAATGCCCGGTTCATGCTTTAAATAAAAAATAAAGGAGGAGTGAAGGTGAATAATGTTCACCTAAAAGCGCGATTTTTAGGAGGGGTATTATTTCTTTTTTGTTTAGGAATTGTTCTTTCCGGATGTGATTGCGGAGATCCAGTTCCGATAACGTTAGATACCGAAGGTTTAGAGCAAATGGCCGGGGATTTAGTTGAAGAAAAGCAACATGAGGGGGTAGAACTATATTACGAAGATGATCCTTTTAGGATATATGAACGCCCTTCTCATGAAAGTGAGGAAGATTTATATGGAATTGAATTTGAATACAAGTTTGTTGATCAAAGAAATACCACCGAGGGTTACGAAACAATGAAAAATTATTCTCATGATTTAGCGCTTTCTTTTTATAGAGAAGGGGTAACCAACCTTGATAGAATTTCTGTATATTGGGAAGATGAACACAATAAAAGATGGGTGAACTTTGAATTTCAATGTAGTTATGATGGTTTGGAACTTATCCATGAAGATGAATATTATTATGGGAAAGATGAGGAGGAGTATTTGTAGGAAAAAATGTGTAAGTAGGAGAAGTAAGCAATAGGCGTGACGCGAAGAAGCAAGAGATGGATTTCTTGCTTTCTTTTTTATTATAAAAGCAAGCTTTGTTATTGTTCGGCATATAATAAAATAGAGAAGCATTATTGAAAGTTGAAAATATTAATTAATAAGATAATATTCAAAATTAAATTGACAAAATTTGTTCTCTAATATATGTTTATATTCACAAACACTTTATTGTTCAATATGTGGGAACAATTTTATTTTAAGAGGCATCAATTATCTCACCAGACTATTCTAAAAAATACGAAGGGGTGAATAATTGATGTCTTATCAGTTAACAGTGGGTAATGGCCTGCTCCACAGTGTATATAAATATCCAGAAAAAATGGCTCTTGTTGATAAAGATAGGCGATTAACGTACCATGAGTTAAATCAAAAGGTTAATAAACTTGCTAATGGATTTCTTGATTTAGGGTTGAAAAAGGGAGATAAAATTTCTATTCTACTTAATAATCGTCTAGAATATTTGGAAGTCGTACTGGCTTGTGCCAAAGTTGGATTGGTCGTAGTTCCCTTAAATTTTCGATATTTAGCAGAAGAAATACTATATTGTGTGAATAATTCTCATGCCAACTTTGTAATTACAGAAACTGAGTTTATAAAAAGAATAGAAACGGTAAGTGATAACTTTGATTTTGTAGAAAGAAATAACTTTTTGGTAATTGGAGAAAATGTTCCCCCAGATTATACTTCTTATGAATACTTTCTTAATAATTACTCTGAGAAAGAGCCGGATATAAGAATATGGGAAACAGATTTGCTCTATATTGGTTATACATCAGGAACTACGGGGAAGCCAAAAGGGGCTATGTTCTCCCACCGCTCTCGTTTGTTTATGCAAGGATATAGTATGGCTGAATTCGGTATTACTCCTTTTGATAAACAACTCCTTGTTATGCCCCTGTTTCATTCCAACGGGCTTGTTTTTGGTTTAATGGCTTGTACGATGGGTTCTACCTTAGTTATTACCCAGCCTTTTGATCCAATGGAGTTTTTAAGTTTAATTGATCAAGAAAAAATAAATTATGTTTCAGTTGTCCCTACTATTCTTAACATTATTTTTAGCCTCCCCGAAGAATTAACAAATACTTATGAAGTAAGTTCTTTGCATACCTTAATTTGTTCTTCTTCCCCGTTAATGACTCATACTAAAGAAAAAGCCTTGGAGTTTTTTAAGCAAGCAGAACTTAGCGAGTTTTATGGTTCCTCAGAGGCAGGTTTGGTTACAGTACTTCATCATCGGGAAGCCCCGGATAAAGTTCATTGCGTAGGGCGCCCCTGCATGGGAATGAATGTAAAAATATTAGACCAAGAAGGCAAAGAAGTCCCACGGTGGGAGGTAGGAGAACTATATTCTTGGGGAGTCACATTCGAAGGTTACTATCAAAATCAGGAAGCTACAGAGCAAGCTATTATTGGAGAGTGGCTAACGGTGGGCGATATGGCTAAAATGGATGAAGATGGATATATTTATCTTGTTGATCGCAAAAAAGATATGATCATTAGCGGAGGAGAAAATGTCTACCCCACTGAAGTAGAAGAGGTTTTATCCCAGCATCCCCAGATAATTGAATCAGCGGTAATAGGAGTCCCAGATCCAAAATGGGGAGAGATAGTTAAGGCTGTGGTAATTTTACAAAATGGTGCCAGCGTAACGGAAAACGAAATAATTGACTTCTGTAAAAGTAAACTTTCTAATTTTAAATGTCCTAAATCAATAGATTTTATAGATGAGCTTCCCAAAACCTTAACTGGTAAGATACTACGTCGCAAAGTTCGAGAGCAATACTGGCAAGAAAGAGATTCGGAGATTTATTAGTTTTAATGGAAAGTAAATTAGGGGGGGTATTGCTTCACTTTAAAATATAAATAAACGAATAAAAAAGGAGGCTCATCTTATGCATTTTACTTTAGGAGAAATGCTTTCTAAGTCTGCCATTAAGTACGGTCATAAAACCGCACTTATGGATGAAGACAAACAAATTAATTACAAAAGTTTAAATGAAAGGGCTAATTGTGTAGCTAATTTTTTAAGAGCAAAGGGTTTAAAGAAGGGCGATCGATGTGCAATATTATTGTTAAATTGTTGTGAATATCTTGAATTATATTTTGGAATGGCTAAAGCCGGTATAATCGCTGTTCCTATAAATTTTCGATTTACACCTACCGAAATACGTCACGTCCTAAATGATTCTGAGCCGTCTGCTTTGGTTTTGGGCAAGGATTTTAATCAATTTATTCCAATTTTAAAGGAGCATGTTCCATCAGTTCCCATTGAAAATTATATCTGCATGGAAGATCCTCCTGATGGAGCTTCTTTATATGAAGAATTAATAACTCAAGCCTCTTCTCATCCACCAGGAGAAGAAGTTGCTGCAGAGGATGTATTTTTCATAGCTTACACTTCAGGCACAACCGGCATCCCCAAGGGGGCGGTGGTCCAGCACGGTAATTTACTGGAGCATTATCTTCTTATGACTCGTGAGTTTGGAAATCTTACAGAAAATGATACGGCTTTACTCATTATGCCCCTATTTCATTCTAATTCTACGTGGCTAGCTCAAGCTCTAATCATGATTGGAGGCACAGTGTTTATTCATCCTTCCCGGCATTTTGATCCCGAGTATATGTTAAAACTAATCGCCAATCATAAAATTACAGGTGTCTCTGTAGTGCCTACCATGCTTACCATGTTGTTTGAACTTCCCGAAAAGACACGTAATCAATACAATATTTCCAGTTTACACATGATTACCAGTTCTTCAGCTCCTATATTAACCAAGACTAAACAACAAACAATTGAGTTTTTTAAAGACATTAAAATTTTTGAGGGATATGGCTCCACAGAAACTGGGGTAGTAACTGTATTAAAGCCGGAAGATCAGCTAAGGAAGGTACGTTCAGTTGGCGAGATCTCTTTGTTAAAATCTATCAAGCTATTAGATGATCAATATAATGAAGTTCCAACAGGGGAAGTAGGAGAGCTTTTTGTTAAAGGAGCCGGAATATTGCTTCATAAGTACTGGCGCAACCCTGAGCAAACTAACCGGGCTTTCTGGAATGATTGTTGGGTAACTGTAGGGGATATGGCTACTGTTGATGATGAAGGCTACTTTTATTTGGTGGACAGGAAGAATGATATGATTATTAGCGGTGGTGAAAATATTTATCCTACCGAGGTGGAAGATGTGATTTCCAATCATCCAGCCGTGCAAGAAGTTGCTGTTATTGGAGTTCCTGACCCTAAATGGAGTGAGAAAGTGCATGCAGTTATAGTGTTGAGGGAAGGGAAAAACTTTAATGAGAAAGAGGTAAGGGAGTATTGCTTGGATAAAATAGCTAAGTATAAAATACCGCGTTCTGTGGAGTTTGTTGAATCTATACCCAAAACTTTAACTGGAAAAATATTGCGCAGAGAGGTAAGAAACATGTACGGGAAGGTACAAGAGGAGGAACAAGAAGTTTAGATATTCATTCTATTGGAGGTTTATAAATGAGCAGTGAAATGAAAAAGGCATATCGTCATCTGAAAACTACTCGTAGAATGAAAGAATTACTTCCCCGTTTTTTTATGCGTATGATGGAAAAGAAGGAAAATCCGGCCTGGTGTATGGCAGGCATTCCGCCTGAGTTGCTTAAAGCTTTTGAGTTAGATTGGGAATGGCCCGAGAACTTTGGGACATTATGCGCTGCCCAAATGGTAGCCCCTCAATTTATAAGCGTGGCGGAAGGAGATGGTTATTCTTCCGAACTTTGCACTTACGTAACTAATACCATGGGATATTGCAAGCTTTTCTTAGAACAAGGAGAAGCGCCTCCTGAATCTCCTATGCCTGGGGGGATGGGAAAGCCTGCTATGTTGCTGGGCTCTGGCTTTGCATGTGAGCCACGATGGAAGTGGTTTCAATCCATAGCTACGCGCTATTTTGACGTGCCTGTCCACAGTTCAGATCCTATGTCTCCTCCCTGGGATGAAGATTTAGACGATCCTCGCATTAAAGAGCATTATCTCGACCAATTGAGAGCTGATTTACAAGGCCAGGTGGACTTTTTAGAACAGCAAACAGGAAAAAGTCTGGATTATAATTTGCTCAGGGAAATTCTAGAGCTTTCCCAGGAAGCGATATATTATTGGAGCAAAGTTATCAAATTGCGCAAAGAAGTTCCCTCTCCGATGGGAGCTACTGATTATTTCACTGCCATTATTCCTCAAATGTATATGCTGGGGGAAGAGGAAGCGGTGAAATTTTACCGAGAGCTTTATGATGAAGTAAAAGAACGGGCAGAGAGAAAGATTGGTGTTGTAGATGATGAAAAGTATCGTTTAATGTGGTTTGGTTTGCCACCTTGGTATAACCTGGGCATGTTTAATTATTTGGAAGGACATGGAGCGGTAACAGTTTACGAATCTATATATAATGTAGGTGATTATGTGAAACTGGATCTAAGTGACCCATTGGAGGCTTTGATCCAGCGCACATGGAAAAGGGCTGTTCAAGCTCATAAGTATGGCACAGAAACTATGCCCGAAAATTTTAACCCTGCAGTCTTTGGTGGATTTACGGGAAGCAGTTTTCTAAATGAACTAGTGGAAGAATACCAAATTAACGGAGCGGTGCATCATATTACTCGTTCTTGTAGAGTAGCTTCTTTTGGGCTAGTACATACCAGAAATCGCCTGGCAAAATTGGGAGTTAATTCACTTATTTTTGAGAGTGATATGACAGATCCTCGACACTGGTCAGATTCCCAAATTAAAACACGCATTAACGCATTCTTAGAAACCTTAGATAAATAATGAAAGAACGTGAGTATTTTTTGAAAAGACAATTTATTTATATTCATAAAGGAGAAATTTCTAATGAGCGAATTGAAGGGTTTACAGAAAGCAAAGAATATTGTCCAAAATAAACAAAAAAAAGCGCAAGAATTGAAAGATCAAGGAAATTCTTTAATAGGATATATCTGTTGCTTTGCTCCTCCTGAAATAATTTACGCTGCTGGAGCTATCCCATATAGGATTACCGGTAAACCAAGTGAGAATGTTTCTGAAGTGGATGCTTATCTTGAGCCATACGGGTGTCCCTATGTGCGTAATTGCTTTGGTCAATATCTAAAAGGAAGACTTGATTTTCTGGATGGGCTGGTTATACCTCATAGCTGTGATATGGTGCAACGTCTTTATGGAATATGGACGTATTATCATCCTTTGAAATATAATCGTATGATCAACGTGCCTCATCAGCTATATCCTTGGTCCCGTGATTTTTATAGAAGAGAATTATGGTTTTTTAAAGAATCCTTGGAAGTTTACATGGGGCAAAATATATCTTCAGAGGCTATTAATGATTCTATTATTTTATATAACCGCTTGCGAAAGCTAATCAGGGAGCTTTATAAATATAGAGGAAGCGAATATCCTTTTCTTCGGGGCAGTGAGCTTATGGAAACTCTTGTAGCCGGAGAAATTCTCCCTCCTGAAGAGTTTGAAAAGTTACTTGAGGAAGCTTTGGAAGAAATAAAGAAACGGAAGATGCCTTTGGATCAAAGAGAAAGGCTTCTGGTCTGGGGGAGCATTCAAGATCATTCTTTGCTATTTGAAATAATTGAACAAGCCGGAGGATTGGTAGTTGCTGATGACACATGTTTGGGAATGCGTTTATGGAATGAAGATATCTTAATAAGTGAAGACCCTTATCAGAGTCTTGAGGAATATTACTTTTATAAATTTCAGTGCCCCCGTACCGACCGGGGAGCAGATTTAAATCGTTTTGAATACATTAGAAAAAGGGCGGAAAATTATAATGTTCAAGGTATAATCTGTTATATAATATCTTTTTGTGATCCTCATAAGTTAGACTATCCAGATTTAAGAGATTACATGGAAAAACATGGGTATCCTACCTTGCTTATAGATGATAACTATAACCTTCAAGGTGTTGGAGGTATAAATACAAGAATACAGGCTTTTATGGAACTGCTACAGGATAAAAGCCTGGAAATTTAAAGGAAGCAGTAATTATTGATGCCCTCCAAAAAGCGATTATAGGTTATATAACCAATTTGCATGACATTTAAATTTAAATAGTCAAAAGTGGGGGCATGATAGCCCCCACTTCAAGTTAGAAATATTTCTACAAGGTGCTTTATTTTGTAATCAAGACACTTTAATTAAAACACCTTATTAATAATCGTTATTGCAAGGGTGATGATTCTTACTATAATCTGTTCCTGCCACCACCATTGCTCTGTCCACTCTGTCTGCCCTGCCCGTAGCCTGGCTCGCCATTTTCACTATCCCGGTTTGACTCGAGGTTTAGGTTCAGGTCGCAGTTACGTGGGCCATCTGCGGGGCACTCGCCCCTCTCGTAATAACTTCTTTCTTCTAAAGCTTCGGTATACTCGGCAGCCTCTTCTTCATCAATCAGCCCTTCCTCTAATAGCTCCTCGATTCGCTGCAATTTCTCTTCGGTCCTCTCTTCCCAACGCTCCTCCCTGAGATCGCTATAATCCTCATTTCTTTCC
>PWGT01000083.1 GCA_003554535.1 Syntrophomonadaceae bacterium
AAATTAGTCGTCGTGGTTGTGGGTATGTGGACAACGCCGCTTTTGCGTTGTCCAAGCGATTGTGGAGTTTGTGGATAACCTTGGTTTTAGGTTATCCATAAAATCCACATGAGCGGCATATCCACAGCCATTTCTTTTAAAAACACAATTATTAGCCTTTTATCCAAAAACTTACCCTATCATGTCTCACTGGGTCTTTGCCCTTACATTCCTTCGTTCTGTTTTTTGGATAAAAGCGGAGATAGCATTAAGCTTGACTACGGCCTCAGTGGGCTAATGGGGGAATCCTCCTTATCTCCGCTTTATCGGCTCATTCATGCGATTTAAGCTGCTTGCTTTATTTGGTTCTTTCTATAATCACCAAGAACTAAATTTGCATTGTATTTGGTTTGTTTTTTTACCAGGTTATATATTATTGTCACTATTTTTTTCGAGATCACCACAAGTGCTTGTTTCTTTTTAAGTGGGTTGCAATCCCTTGTTTTTAAGTATTTATACAACTCTTGCATTTCTGGATTTACAGCTACCATAACCTTGGCCATCTGGTGTAATATACTCCTTAAGTTCTTGCGGCCCCGCTTTGATATGACTGTGCCGCTTTTATTTTTCCCTGAACTGTCCTCTATTAAATTGTATCCTGCCATTTTGTTTATCTGGCGCGGATGTTCAAACCTAAGCGGATCTCCAATCTCTCCTAAAAAACCGGCTGCTGTTATTACCCCTATCCCATGGATGCTCAGGATTATTTCTTTTAACCCCGTTTCCTCTAAAGCTTCTTCCATTTTTACTTCTATCTTCTCAAGTTGTTTGTTGTGTAGCTCTAACTCCTCGATCATCGTCTCCATCCTCAAATGAGCAGCAGATAGACCGTAATCAACTCCTATGGAGTTTCTCGCTATTTCTACAAGTTCACGGGTTTTTTTCCTACCTACTGTTTTTTTTACTGCTTTATTTATTTCTGCAAGCACTCCTTCTTCACCAAGCTGCAGTATCAATGATGGAAACGGGCAACTCTTCAATATTTGTATGGAGGCTTTCCCTTCTAATGGATGTTTAAACGCTTTTTTTATCTCCGGAAAATACTCATCCAATAATGCTGTTATGGTGTTCTTTATGGCATTTTGCCGCTTCAGTAAACTGATTCTTGTGTTTGATAAACCTCTTAGTTCTGCAAATATATCCCGGGGCATATATACTTCATAATATCTGCCGTCCCTAACAAGCCTGGCTATGGTTAAAGAGTCTTTCTTGTCGTTCTTAGTAGGGCTGTTATCGTCTAGCTCTTTGGCTCGCTTGGTATGGTAAGGGTTCACCATGACTACTTTTATCCCGTTTAATATTAAATAATTCGCAAAGGGTTTCCAGTAGTGCCCCGTCGGCTCCAGACCTAAAATAACTCTATCTAAGCCTTTTAACTTGCAAATCCCTTCAATGCTTGCTAAAATACTGTCAAAGCCGTTTTTATCGTTTAAGAACTTTAGGGCTTTGCCAAATTCAATGCCACGATAATCTGTAAATCGTGCCCATTGGGTGTTCTTTGCAATGTCTACACCAACAATTAATGTGTTAGGTGTTATTGCTTCTAACTTGTACGATTCAGTCTTTTTCATTGTTTATAGCCTCCAGTTTTATGGTTTTTGTGCCTCCTCAGAAAGCACACATTAATCATAACTGGAGGTTATAATATTTTCAAAGAACATTTTCACGCATTACAGGAATGCTCGACGGGGGAAGGAAGGGATGGGGGTGTGTTTAAAAAAACCCCCTCCTCCAACTCCTCCCGCCAGGGGAGGAGGGAATTTAAGCCCAACTTTTGAACTTTTATGCCAGGTAATTCGATGTATGTCTTTCCCCTTCCCCCTGCAGGGGGAAAGCCAGGTAATTCGATGGACATCTTTCCCCTTCCCCCTGATGGGGAAGCCCGGTAATTCGATGGACATCTTTCCCCTTCCCCCTCGACGGGGGAAGGAAGGGATGGGGGTGTGTTTTTTTTACACCACAACACTGATTAGCTTTGAAAGCAAGTTTTTAAAAACTCCCTCCTCCAACTCCTCCCGCCAGGGGAGGAGGGAATTTAAAAACCCCCTGGGGAAATCAGTTTATTTTGACATACTCCCACAGCTAAAGCAGTGGGCTTTCTGCTTGTTCTTCTCGTAAGCTAGAATGTATAAAAAGAAGCCCCTGGAAGGACAATGGTTTGTTCTCGCTCAGGCCCTACTGATAATAGTGAAACTTTTACGCCGGTTATATCTTCAAGTGCCTCCAGATAGTTCTTTGCATTTTGAGGAAGTTGGTCGAAAACCCTTATTTCACTTATATCCTCTTCCCAACCTGGTAACTCCTCGTAAGTCGGCTCTACAGAATATAAATCTTCAAGAGTTGATGGGAAACGGTCAACTCTCTCTCCTTTCAGATAATAAGACGTAGCAATCTTGATATTTTCCAGGCCACCCAAAACATCAATCTTGGTAACCGCCCAGCCATTCAAACTATTGATGCGGGCAGTGTAAGAAGCAATTACTCCATCAAACCACCCACAACGGCGCGGCCTTCCGGTAGTAGTTCCATACTCTCCTCCCTTTTGGCGCATATAATCGCCTAAATCTCCCTTTTCCTCGGTAGGGAAAGGCCCCTCACCAACCCTGGTAATATAAGCCTTTATCACGCCCATGATATCCCCTATATACCTTGGGCCAATTCCAAGCCCTCCCGGAATTGCCCCGGCAACCGTGGAAGACGAAGTTACATAGGGATAAGTCCCGTGGTCCAGATCCAAAAGAGTGCCTTGTGAACCTTCAAAAAGGACATTTTTTTCTTCTTCCAGATTATCTAACACAAGCTGAGAAGTATCCGTAACATATGGAGAGAGCCTTTCCGCTAACGGCTGGTATTCATTAATGATCTCCTCCGGGGAAAAGCCTTCGTGATTATATATTTTATTTAGAAGCTGGTTGTAGAAAGGAAGATTTTCTTCCAGCCAGGAATTGAAACGATGGGGAGAAATAAAATCTATCATTCTCAAGCCACATCGGTAAGCCTTGTCTGCATATGCAGGGCCAATGCCCAACCCAGTGGTACCAATCTTTTTATCACCTTTCTTGCCTTCCATTAAGTTATCAAGGGCCTGGTGGAAAGGAAGTATTATATGCGATTTCTCGCTTATTCGCAAATTAGAAGTATCCACTCCTCTTTTCTGCAGTTCATCAATTTCCTTAACCAGAACCGAGGGATGAATGACCATACCATTGCCAAGCACACATAAAACTTCAGGATATAGTATGCCCACCGGCAAATGATGCATTTTAAAAGTATTGTCCCCGGTCACCACCGTATGGCCGGCGTTGTTACCTCCTTGAAAGCGAGCCACCAGGCTGGATTTAGCAGTTAAGTAATCCACAACTTTCCCTTTTCCTTCATCACCCCACTGGGCACCGATTACTGCCAGGCTGTTGCATTTTTTATTCATCCTCAAAGCCCCTTTTTATTTCTTACTTCATCAGTTTAGGTCTGTCCAACTTCCTGAAGTTTTTCCTCCAACAACTTATTAACAACACCGGGTTCAGCTCTTCCCCTGGTTTCTTCCATCACCTTGCCTACCAAAAAACCAAATGCTTTTTTCTTGCCCCCCACATAACTATTGACCGCTTGAGGATTTGCACTGATCACTTTATCGACTATCTCCTCCAAATACTCTGGGTCAGCTATCCTTGACAACCCCCGCGATTCTACAATTTCCCCCGGTTCCTTTCCATGCACCAGTACCTCCGGCAAAATTTCTTTGGCCACAGAACGGTTAATTTTCCCCTCCTGCAGCATATTCAAGGTTTTTACCAACAACAACGGGTCCATCTCTTCCACAGATTTCTCCTCATCATGGACAATCCGCAAAAATTCGCCCACCACCCAGTTCGCTAAATTCACATAGTCACTGGTGTGGCAGGCTGCCTCTTCATAAAATGCTGCAAGAGAAGGTGAACTGATCATTATTTCTATATCTTTATAATCCAAACCATAAACACTATTAAAGCGTTCCCTCTTCTTGGCAGGAGCTTCAGGCAACTCTTTCTTTAGATTTTGAAGCCATGCATCCTCCACATGCACAGGAGGCAGATCAGGTTCCGGAAAGTACCTGTAGTCCGAGGCTTCTTCTTTGCTTCGCAATGATTGAGTTGTCTTCTTTTCTTCGTTCCAGTGGCGGGTTTCCTGAACAACCTTTTCTTCTCTGTCTAACAACTGGGACTGCCTGTTAATTTCATACTCTAGAGCCAGCTCCACTGCCCGAAAAGAATTCATGTTCTTCACTTCCACTTTCTCCCCCATTTCCCGTGAGCCGGGGGGCATCACTGAAACATTCGCATCACACCTTAACGAACCTTCCTCCATTCGGCAATCGGAAATTTCTCCATAAAGCAAAATCAGTCGCAATTCTTCCAGAAATAATTTGGCTTCTTCTGCAGACTCTATATCTGGTTCTGTCACTATTTCAATCAGGGGAATCCCGGACCGGTTATAATCTACCAGTGAATAATCAGATTCAAAAATATCGCCACCCGGATGCAACAACTTCCCCGCCTCTTCTTCTATGTGAACACGGTTAATCCTGATTGTTTTCTCATTATCACTTTGGCTGCCGGGAACACTTAACTTCCCATTGCGAGCCACAGGTTGGTCATACTGGGAAATCTGGTAAGCCTTGGGTAAATCGGGATAAAAATAATTTTTGCGATCAAAACGGTTTGAACTGGCAATTTCACAATCTAGTGACATTGCCGCAACTAATGCCAACTCCATTGCCCGCTGGTTAAGCACAGGCAAAGCACCCGGAAAACCAAGACAAACCGGACAACAATGGGTATTGGGCTCTGAACCGAACGAAGTGGAGCAGCCGCAAAACAACTTGGAATCGGTTTTTAGTTCGGCATGAATTTCCAGTCCTATTACAGCCTTATAGTTCACTACCAACACCCCCTCCCTGTTGACGCTTCACTGCTGGCTCGGGAGGCTTATCCTGCAATTCCTTCTCTCCCAGAGCATTTGCTACTTGAAACAGCAGCAACTCCTGCAAGGGAGGAGCGGTAAATTGAATTCCCAACGGCAGCCTCTCGTCTGATAAACCACAGGGAAATGAGAGAGCTGGATAACCAGCCAGGGCCGCACTTATAGTGCAAACATCAGACAGGTACATCTGTAAGGGATCCTTGCTTTTTTCTCCCAGGAAAAAAGCAGGCGTGGGTGTTATGGGGCCAAGCAGTAAATCATATTTTTGAAATGCTTCTTCCAGCTCCTGTTTGATCAGAGTCCGCACCTTAATAGCCTGCAAGTAATAAGCATCATAATATCCTGCGCTAAGAGCGTAAGTGCCCAGCATAATCCTCCTTTTTGCTTCCTCTCCAAAACCTTCGCCCCGGACACGAGAAAAGTAATCTTTTATGCCATTTAAGGGATTATCATCATCCACTTCCAGGCTGTATCCATAACGTATTCCATCATAGCGCCCCAGATTAGAACTAACTTCGGCAGGGTTGATAATATAATAAGCCGAAAGAGCATAATCAGTAAGGGGCAACTTAACGTTTTCTACATTAGATCCTTTTGCTGCCATGTAATCTGCTATTTCACGGTTTTTATCAATAACTGTAGTTTGAAAACCATCTGCAGTACTAACCTCTATAACACCCACCTTTAAGCCCTGTAAAACCGTCTCTTTATTAAGGATATCCGGCTCCTCTGGCAAGGGGGTATTTAAAGAAGTGGAATCACGCCGGTCATGCCCCGCAATAAGAGAAAACAGGGCCCAGCTGTCTAATGAATCCCGGGCAAAAGTACCGATTTGATCCAGGGAAGAAGCAAAAGCCACCAGGCCATATCGCGATACCCGGCCATAAGTCGGCCTTAACCCCTGCACTCCACAAAACGATGCTGGCTGCCGAACAGAGCCGCCGGTATCGGAACCCAGAGCCATGGGCGCCTGCCTCATGGCAACAGCTGAAGCAGATCCCCCACTGGAACCGCCCGGCACCCTGTTTATATCCCACGGATTGTGCGTAGGAAAAAAAGCAGAGTTTTCCGTAGAAGACCCCATGGCAAATTCATCCATATTGGTTTTCCCCAGAATTGGCATTTTGGCCTCCCGCAACCTGGCTACTGCGGTAGAATCATATTGAGGGACATAGTTTTGGAGAATTTTAGAGCCACAAGTAGTCTTTACCCCTCGTGTGCTAATGTTATCCTTAACAGCAATCGGAACACCTGCCAGAGGATGCATTTCCGCACCTTCCAAAAGCAACTTATCTACTTGCCTGGCTTCGCTCAAAGCTTCTTCCGGACAAAAAGTAATAAAAGATTTAGTTTGGGGTTCTGTTTTTTCTACGCGCTCAATGAAACTCTGCACTACCTCTTCAGAACTAGCTTCTTTACTTTGAATCAAGCGGCCTAACTCTAAACCGCTCATTTCATAAAGCTCACTCATAAAAATACCCTCTTTTCCTATTTATGAAGGATTTAAAACATCCAAAACCATCCTATTGGGAGATACGCGGAACTCGAACCAGGCTATCTTCTCGCCTTGGAACATTAGCCATTACCTCTTCAACAGACATGGACGGTTGTACTACATCCGAACGCATCTTTCCACCAGACATGGAAAGATGGGCGGTAGGCATTACATTTTCAGTATTTAATTCCTGTATTTTTTCCGCTGCCTGCAACACTTCCCCTATCTGGGCAGCCATATTCTCTTTTTCGTCCTCTTTTAGTTGCAAACGTGCTAACTGAGCCAAATAATCAACAGTTATATCCAGTGCAGCCATCTTATTCCCTCCCGTAGCAATTCTTAATTACTATGATAGCAGATTGCCACCATTTTACAAAACAAACCTTGTGTTTCACATTATGAAATGCGTTTTTATTTTATGCACAACCTAATTATATGTCCCCGTTCCTTTATTGTCAAGCTTAACACAAAGCTTAACCAAAGATACTTAACACAAAGATACTCTTAGCAATCTTTTCGTAACTATTTAGGGGTCCATTGAATTACCCGGGCTTCCCCATCAGGGGGAAGGGGAGGTCCATTGAATTACCTGGCCTTCCCCATCAGAGGGAAGGGGAAAGACATACATTGAAGCACCTGGCATAAAAGTTCAAAGGTTTGGCTTAGATTCCCTCCTCCCCTGGCGGGAGGAGTTGGAGGAGGGGGTTTTTAAAACACACCCCCATCCCGCCTTCCCCCGTCGAGGGGGAAGGGGAGGTCCATTGAATTACCTGGCCTTCCCCATCAGGGGGAAGGGGAGGTCCATTGAATTACCTGGCCTTCCCTCTGAGGGGGAAGGAAAAAGAATAGGACTTCCCGGTTGTTTACTACCTGAATAGTTACATCTTTTCATGATCTGAAAAACTTTTTTATGGCTAGAAGGATGTCCTTTCTGTATAATCTAATTGTGAATATGTGATTATCAAAAAATAGCTCTAGGAAAAATTGAAATAACATAATAATAATAATAATAATAATAATAATAATAATGATAACCAAAAAGCTTAGATAATAGGAAAATAAGG
>PWGT01000218.1 GCA_003554535.1 Syntrophomonadaceae bacterium
ACCGGTGTTACAGTGGCGCCAGCCTTAAGCGCTCCAAAGTAAGCAATAATAAACTGGGGGCTGTTTAACAAGTAGATTATTAAAGTATCCCCTTTACTTATACCTAAGCCCCTCAATGCATTGGCAAAACTGTCCACATATTCTTTTAACTGCTTATATTTTAATGTGGTGCCGTAAAAAACAATTGCGTCTTGATCTGAATATTGCATCGCAGCTTGATCAAATATTTCTACTAAAGATTTATTTGGCACTTCTACTTCATGAGGCACCCCTTCCGGGTAGTACTTTAACCAGGGCTTGTTCAGGTAATATTCCTTATTCTGCATGCTTATTATTCCTCCCACTTACTATTTCCTTAAGATTCCATACTACCTCTTTATTAAGAAATCTGGGTTACAAATACGTGTTGCATACCCGACATTCTTTACGGTTAAAAAAATTACGCACCTTACACCTCGGACATTCTTTTTCAATTTTTCTTCTGATCCATGTAGTAATTCCCTCAGGCATAAACCGCAAAACTACAATAACGATCAATGCAAACCCTATCATTCTATATTCCGGGACAACCCGCATAAACTCCACTAAAGGATACAGAATAAATACTCCCAACACTGCTCCATAAATAGTGGCAATCCCTCCAAAAATGACCCAGATTACAGCTTGTAAAGACATAATTATTTCCAGGGTTCCCGGCCCTGCAATCCTAATGAAATGCGCATATAACCCCCCGGCTATACCCGCAAAAAAACCGCTCACACAAAATGCAAGCAATTTATAACGGGCAGTATTGATGCCAGCTGTTCTAACTGCTATCTCGTCTTCTCTAATTGCATGGAATATGAGACCAACTTTTGATTCGGTGATTTTCCACATACCATAACAAAGAAACAGCATCAAAAAAAACGTAATATAGTATTCCTGGATTCTTGTAGAAGCCAGGCGGGTTATTCCCGATACTCCCAGCTCACCTCCGGTAACCCCCGGCAACAGGTAAATTAAACCTAAGAGCATAATCGGAAAAGCAAGAGTCACAAGGGCAAGGTACGGACCTTTTAATCGTAGTGAAGGAAAACCAACAATTAAACCGGCCAAAACAGCCATGAAAGCTCCCAGCGGTATTGTAACCCAATGGCTGATCCCATAGTTTAGGTTCAGTAAGGCCGAAGTATATGAGGCAACACCAAAAAAAAGGGCATGCCCCAGGCTTATTTGTCCTACAAACCCGGACAATAGGTCCCAGCTTGCAGCAAATATAGCAAAAATACTGGCAAGAGCAAAGATACGTAACACATATGAATCTTGAACGAACACAGGCAGCAATAATAAAAATAATATCAAGATAATTACAATACTCCTGCTCGGTAAAGCAAGAAACTCCCGGCGCAAGTATCTGAAATACCACTTAAGTGCCATCATGCTTATCTCTCTCCCTCAATGGAAACTCCAAATAAACCTTCCGGCTTGATTAATAAAATTACTACCATCAAAGCAAGGGCCATAGCTAATTTTAAAAACGACCCCCCGGGCACCAGTGAGACAACCAAAACTTCAGCAAATCCAAGAATAAATGCTCCAATAAAGCTACCCTTGATACTGCCCAAGCCTCCAAGGATAACTACTGCCAGAACAACAATTAGAGGATCCAGCCACATATGGGGTTCTATCACATATATTGGAGCCATCATCGAACCTGCAACTGCAGATAAAACCAGGGCTATGAGAACAGTTAATGATGCTATTCTCGGAACATCTATCCCCATAAGATTTGCAATTTCCCTGTCCTGGGCAGAAGATCTTATTGCAACCCCTAACCGGGTTTTCATCAGTATGTACCATAAAATGGCAAGAAAAACGAAAACGACTAGAAAAGTTAAAATATATTGATTTGTAACCCTTATGCCTAACAGAGTGGAATGCCCCGGAATAATCGCCGAAACTCCCCGATAATGACCCCCAAAGAATAAGAGCAACACCTCTTGTAAAAGAAGAGCAATTGCTACTGTGGTTATAATAACTGTGGTTTCATGCTCCCTGACCGGTTCAATAACAGTTTTGTAAAAAAACATACCCAGCACAACTGTTATACTTATAGAAATCAGTATTGCTAATAAGGGATTAATTCCCAGGGTCACAGAAAATATATAGATTATATATGTCGCGATCATGTAAAAGGCAGTATGAGAAAGGTTTAAAATTTTTGCCACCCCGAAAATTAAAGAAAAGCCTATGGCCAGCATGGCATAAACTCCGCTTCTCATTAATCCGATAACCAGGATGCTTTCCAGCATAACCGGAATTTCAACTCCTTTGCGGGATTACTCGACATTTAAATTCATCCAACCCATTGCTATGAAATGATCGATAAGGCCCTCTTACTTATTAAAGTAATCAGGCCTTATCTATTAGATGACAACTTAATTTGACCAATATTCAATAACCCGCGGAGGTATTTTATATGGCTGCACACCATCATGAGTTATTTCTACACCTTCAACAGGCGACCATTCATAAGGCCAAACGCATACTAATTCGCCATCTTGCCACTGGTTAGCAACACCGGTCATATATTCAGGCCCCCAGGTAATCGAGTGGAAGTCGCTAAAGACAACACGCCCCAGGGCTGCTTCATAATCTGTCTCTGCCATAGCCTCGACTACTGCGTCAACCTCTACAGTTCCCGCTCTTTCAACTGCGTCTTTATAAATATAAAGCGCATCATAAGTCCCTGCAGAATGGGAAGGAGTATCGCCGGCTACCTCCAAGAATTGTTCCATAAAAGGCATTGTTTTATCCGTTATGTTAGCTTTACCATATGTATTCAAACTGGTTTCGTAGTTGCAATATCCATCGGTTGCCTCCCAAAATTCTAACTTCTGGCTTTCTGCACTTAACCCAAACGAACATGCAGGTATTTCCAATTCACCCCATTGGCGCCCGTATGTTACCGCAGCGGGACCGGATAAAGCAGTAAAGATTATATGAGCATCAGCATCTTGAATAGCCGCTAACTCTGAAGAAATATCGGTAGCAGTAGCTGAAGGGCGCCAGGTCCCGGCATGTTCCATACCTGCCTGGGGAATTGTTTCCTCAGCACCGGCAACCAGCGCATCGGTCCATTCTAGCCTGTCCATTAAAACAGCAACCCTGGGTTGTTCAATACCCAATTCTTCCCTTAATGCATCGGCAATTTCCATTAATTTCACAAAAGCAAGCTGCGCTATATCCATTGTATTAATAGGTGTTAAATGAAAGATATATTTAAATTGATCGTAGTTCTCATCTACCCTGCCCATGGTCAGTGCTGCCGAAGCAGCTCCGCAAATGATAAATATTTTTTCATTTTCAGCCGCTATCTCCGTCATCGGAAATACAGCTTCCGTGCGAAAGCCACCAACCATCAAGTCCACGTTATCCACATCAATTGCTCTTTCTACAGCCGCTATCGCATCATCCACACTGTGCAACTCATTTGTATCCACCCTTACAAGTTCAATTTCATATGCCTGGTCAGCAACTTCTATGCCTCCGCCAGCATTAATCTCATCTTTGGCTATCTCCGCTCCATACCAGTTATGGTCACCTTGCACATAACCCATGGGGCCTACCACACCAATTTTAATTGTTAACTCTTCTTCACCTACCGCTTCCTGCTCACATCCCAAAGCAACTAGCGCCAGTATCATAGCAGTCAAAACAAAGAGCATAAATAACTTACCAGAGAGTCTCATCTTAATTTCCCCCTTAAGTTAATAACACTTTAATCGTGCAGAAAACCATGCTAATATATTATTGTCAGTTCATCGCTACCATAGCAGCCCCATTCATGAATTATCTTTCTCTTCCATACTGGCACTTTTAGTTTACCTCAGGGTTTTTCTCAAATTCCTGCTCTTTTAATTTTCTCCTGAGAATTTTACCGACCGCTGTTTTAGGAAGTTCCTCGACGAATTCAACTTCCCTGGGTACCTTGTAAGATGCAAGTTTTTCTTTGCAATAATCTATTACTTCTTGTTCTGTAAGACTTTCATTATCTTTAACAACGATAAAGGCTTTTACCGTTTCCCCCCTGTACTTATCCGGCACTCCTATACTGCAAGCTTCCAGGACTTTGGGATGCTGTGATAGGATGTCGTCAATTTCAACTGGGAAAATATTGTAACCACCGGCAAGAATCATGTCTTTTTTCCTATCTACAACATATAAATACCAGTCTTCATCGAAATAACCAATGTCTCCGGTATACAACCATCCGTCTCGCAAGGCTTCTTTTGTCTCATCCTCTTTTTTATAATATCCTTCCATAATCAGCGGACCTTTAAAAATAATTTCCCCGCATTCACCTTGATCGAGCTCCTTTTCACCTGTTTCCGGATCAACTATTTTCGCTTCAATGTTCTGCATAGGCAAACCTACAGTTCCAGGCTTTACATTTTCGTCCCCCCATGGAGTAACTGTCACTAACCCGGTAGTTTCAGTCAAACCAAGTCCGGGGATCATATTGACATCTCTAAGCTCTTTAATTCTTTCAATAATATCAAGAGTTAAGGGGGCTGCCCCACTAATAAACCCTTTGATAGATGAAAGATCCATACTGCAGAATTCTTTATTTTCTAATAACTGAACCCAAATGGTCGGTACTCCCGGCAGGTAATTAGGCTTAGTTTTTTTGATCTCCTCAACAATGATTTCCGCAGAGGGCCTCGGTATTAATACCAGGTTTAATCCCTCCCACAGGCTGAACCCCTGAATTTGCGTGAACCCGGCCACATGGAAAAACGGAAAAATTGCCAGCACAGTTTCACCAGGTTCTGTAACCGGAATAGCCATTAGTTTTGTATTTTGAATACCGCTAGAAAAATGGGAATGATTCAACATAACCCCCTTACTCAATCCGGTTGTTCCACCAGTATAGAGCAAAGCAGCAAGTTCATCCCATTTAGAATTATCTTCCAATTGGCTGGCCGATTGTTTCTCCAGAAGATCTTTGAAAAGATATATCCCTCGTTCTGGTGTAACCTTGTTATAGAGTTCTTTTTTTAATAAGGGAAGCAATTGCTTCTTGGGAAAAGGCAAGTAATCGTTAAGGTGGCAACAAACAATTGACTCTACTTTTATTTTATTCCTGACATTAAAAATTCTGGGCATCAATATATCCAGGGTTACTAAAACCTTAGCGTCAGAATCGTTGAACTGGTATTCCAGTTCCCTTTCTGTATAAAGTGGATTAACCATTACCAAGACCGCGCCAAGCTTCATAGTAGCATAGTTTGCCATTACAGCTTGCGGAATATTGGGAAGGTGTATGGCCACCCTGTCACCTTTTTCCCCTCCTAACTCTTTTAATGCTCTGGCAAACTGGTTTACCAGTGCCTCCAGTTCACCATAGGTAATTTTTTTGCCCATAAATGTTAAAGCAATATTTAGCGGATATTTTTCAGCAATCCTGGCAAGAGAAGCAGGCATAGTAGTTTTTTCATAATCATATGCTTCAGGCATTCCGGGCAAATAATGATTAAGCCACGGTTTTGAATTAGACATAAGAATCTTCTCCTTTTAATTAATTAAAAATAAACTCACAATCAAGCACATTAATAATTACTAAAACCCTCTTCTTAGCGAATGTAAAATAAGCAGGCAATTAGCCACCTCCCTTTTAAGGTTTATGCTGAATATCCATAACCACACTTTTTACATAATCATCATAAGAGTTCGATATTTTTCATTAAAAAAATAAAGGCGATATTTATTTATAGTATTTAAACCTACCAGCTCGTGGAAAAGCTTTCCTCCTTAATATTAATAAAGGACATATCTTCCTCTGAAAGCAGGTTAGCTATTTGAGTCACCTTAGGGAGTAGATGCCGGCAGAAAAATTGGGCCGAAGCTATTTTGCCGTTGTAAAAATCAAGGTCAGGATGGTTTTCCTCTAAAGAATCAATTGCGTCGGCCGAGATGATGCCTGCATCCAGGATTAACCAGGCACAGGTGATTAAGGAAACCATTTCTAAAATGTAATTAGCGTTAGCAGGAATAAGGGCCATTTTTTCAGGGCTCATCCAGGCCATTAGGACTGCTGATTTTTCAACCATTAAATCTACCATTTCGTCTAGTTTTTTCACTTCTGCTGATAATGCAGGGTGGTCTTTGTTCTCAGAAGTAAATTCTTTTATTTCACCAATCAAGTTTCTAAAATCTTCACCAGCATTCCTGGGCAATTTTCGTCCTACAAAATCAAGAGCCTGAACATGGTTTGTTCCTTCATATATTGACAAAATTTTAACATTGCGGGCATATTGCTCCACGGGATAATCAGTCAAATAACCGTACCCACCATAAGTTTGAATAGCAAGCTCGCAAACCCGCCAGGCCTGATCACTTAAAAATGACTTGACCAGGGGTGTGAGCAGGTCAACCTGTCTTGCATGATTTTCAAAAGCTTCCGGATCGCTTTCTTTAAATATTTCTTTTTTATCAACATGCATGCATAGCTTAAATACCAGTGCTCGCCCGGCTTCCGTCCGAGATTTCATTTCTAAAAGCATCCGCCTGACATCGGGATGTTTAATAATCGGGACTTTTGGGGCCTCAGGATTTCTCATGTTATGAAATTCCGGGGACTGGATCCTTTCGCGGGCGAAGGCAAGGGCATTGTAATAAGCACCGGCAGCCTGGGAGTTGGCCATGTGACCCGTTGCAATACGAGCTTCATTCAGCAAGTTAAACATTTGCTTGAGCCCGATCCCTTCTGTGCCATCACCCAAGATAAAGCCCTGACAGCTGTCATTATCACCAAAATAAAGGGAGCAAGTAGGTGACCCATGAATCCCCATTTTATCTTCAATATTGCCGCAAATTATGTCATTGCTAATACTGGTAGTCTCACCATTACCGTCCAGGCGCATTTTGGGAACTATAAACAAGGATAGCCCTTTGCTACCTTGCACAGCACCTTCAGGACGTGCTAAAACGAGATGTATTATGTTTTCGTTTACATCATGCTCACCATTGGAGATGAATATTTTGTTTCCCTTGATCAAGTAACTACCATCTTCTTGCTTTATGGCCCTGGTTTTTATCGCTCCCACATCGGTACCTACTTCCGGCTCGGTTAATACCATAGTGCCATTCCATTTACCGTTTATAAGGTTGTTGGTCCAAAATTGTTTTTGCTCCTCTGTGCCATGTTCAATTATTAAATTGGCGATAACACCCGGTCCCCCCAAAAACATATGCAAAGTCGGACTGGCGCCGCTTATAAATTCATATAT
>PWGT01000125.1 GCA_003554535.1 Syntrophomonadaceae bacterium
ACTGCTGGTTAAGGCAACCCTGGCAGAACAGGCCGGCCATACCAGGGCGGCTGAAAATTCCCTGGTGGAAGCCCTTCAATCCGGCCGGGAATCAGGATATTACCAGACTTATATCGATGAGGGAAAATCCCTGGCCCCTGTTTTTTCACGGCTCCTGGGCGATAACCATTCTAAAACAAAGCAGTTTTTACCCCAGAGTTTAACCGGCTTTGCCCGGGAAATATACCGGGAAATTGCCCCGGACACAGGGGAACAACAAGCCTCTGCCCAAAAAACCCGTGTATCTGATCACGCCTATGAACGTTTAATCTTAGAGGAGCTGAGCCCCAGGGAGCTGCAAATTTTGCAAATGATTGCCGAAGGGTGCTCCAACCAGGAAATAGCGCAGAAATTTTTTCTTTCAACGGGCACTATCAAGTGGCACACCAGTAATATATACGGAAAACTGGGAGTAAGACGCCGGACAGAAGCTGTGGCCCTGGCCCGGAAACTGGGAATTATATAAAATACAAAAATCATAACTATACCGACTTTCCGGTAAAAAACTCCCGTCAGTACGATAGCTGCCAACCCTATTTCAGAAAAACAAGTGAAAAATACTCCGAACATTTCACCCAGAAGCACCCTTTCTACCTCCAACACTTCAATGATTGCCTGGGGACCTTAGCATTATACCCACAATTTAGAAAGTAGAAATTCCTCTTCATATTTGATTGCATTGTAGCATTTGGTATATACTAAAATTAATATACAGACCGAAGGTGGTTTTCTAAATGGCTAAGTCAAGAAACGAAGAAGCCAGGGTTAACTATATTAATTCCAAACCAGCGATTTCCTGCGAAAGAGCAAGAATATGGACTCAATCCCATAAGTCCACAGAAGGCCAGTCTATACCAATTAGAAGGGCAAAAGCTTTTAAGGACACATGTTTAGAACTAGAAGTAAATATTTTTAACGATGAGATTATTGTCGGAGCATTAGGAGAATATCGCAAATGTGGAATAATAACACCTGAATTTTCGTGGTCATGGGTCGACAGAGAAATGGATAATTTCAACACACGTAAACAGGACCCATACGAGATGACAAATCAACAGAGGGATTTTCTTAGAAAAGTGATTTTCCCATACTGGAAGGGAAAATCTTTGGAAGAGGCTTTTCTTTTAAGGCTTCCGGAAGAATCTGCGAATGTAGCTGTGGATACTGGAATAATAGATAATGATTCAAAGTGGAGACAGGCAGTGGGAGAAATTACGCCTGATTATGAGGATTTACTTTTTAAAAAGGGATTTAAAGGGATAATAGAAGAAGCCAAAAATAAGCTAAATAATCTAAGCAATTGCTCAGTTGACGACCTTGAAAAAAAAGATTTCTACAATTCTATAATTCTGACATCAGAGGGCATAATAGCACTGGCAAATAGGTACGCTGACAAGGCCAGATATATGGCCATGGATATAAAAGACAATGGCAGAAAGGCAGAACTACTTGAAATAAGTAGGATATGTTCAAAGATTCCTGCCTTCCCACCTGAAACATTTCATGAAGCAATCCAGTTTATATGGTTTACCCAGCTCGGAGGCATAATTTCCGAAAATCCACTGGCACTGAATATAGGAAGATTTGATCAATTTATGTATCCATACTACAAGGCAGATATAAACAGGGGTACTTCAGATGATCAAAAAATACAGGAGCTGATTGAAGCCCTCTGGATTAAATTGTCCGAATGGGTTTGGACTATCTCAGCAAATACTGCGGAATTTTTTGCTGGTTATAATCAGTTCCAGAATCTTACCGTTGGAGGAAAAACCAGAGATGGAAAGGATGCAAGTAATGAGTTGTCGTACATGTGTCTTATGGCAACAGAAAATATCAAAACTCACCAACCTGGACTAAGTGTAAGAATCCACCAGGACTGCCCTGATGAATTTATGGAAGCTGTAACTCATCTGGTTAGCAAGGGAACAGGATTTCCAGCAATCCACAGCGACAACGTTGGCTATCAGATGCTTCTAAATGCAGGATATGAACCTGAAGATGCAAGAGACTGGAGTAATTGCGGATGTGTGGTTCCTCACTTCAGAAAAACAGGGGAATGGACATCCGCGGTAAATATAAATTTCACTGCTGCCCTTGAGTTTGCGCTATACAAAGGAATCAGTAGAATCCATAATAAAAGAATGGGAGTCACTGAAAACTCACCTGCTGATTATAAGACCTATGAGGAAGTTGAAGAAGCTTTCTATAAGGAATTTGACAACCTTATTAAGCATTCTGTAATTGCAACCATAACAGCCCAAAGGATTCATAAGGAAATGGTACCCAGACCATTTCTAAGCTCTTGCATAGAGAATTGCGTGCATCATGGAATAGATCTAGTAAACAGCGGGGCGAAATATAATATAGGGCCTGTCTTGACAGGTATAGGTCTGGCAGTAACTTCAAACTCACTGACTGTAATTAAGAAGCTGGTATTCGATGACAAGGTTACAACATTGGAAAACCTAGTAAAAGCACTGGACGCAGATTGGGAGGGATATGAAGAATTAAGAGATATGGCCCTTAATGTTCCTAAGTACGGAAATGATATTGATTACGTAGATGATATAGCAATACGAATGGCAAATCACTTTCACAAAGTCGGCCATAGTTATAAAGACATAAACGGGAATTCATTTAATACAGCTTTTATGGGAATTTCAAACTACCTTCCAACAGGAAAAGTAATAGGAGCCACACCTTGCGGAAGAAAGTCGATGGAGCCTCTTTCGGAAGGGGTTTCACCATTTACCGGCACCGACAAAAGCACTCCTTTGGCAGCAATGAGGTCGGCTGCAAAGTTAAATCATGATATCCACTCAGGAGGAACCCTTCTAAATTTAAGGCTTAACCAGTCCCTTGTGAGTACAAAGAGGGGAAGGAGCAATCTGGGAGCCATTGTTCAATCATTTTTCTCCCTTGGAGGATTCCATGTACAGTTTAATACCATTTCCACAGAAATCTTGAGAAAAGCCCAGGCTGAACCGGAAAAATACAAAGACCTTCTCGTAAGGGTAGCTGGCTACAGTACTCAATTTATTAATCTATCTAAGGAAATGCAGAATGCAATAATTGCAAGAACTGCCCATGAGGGATTTTAATGAAGGGATATTTCATGGAACTGCAGAATCTGTCGGTTAACGACGGAGAAGGAATAAGGACTGTTGTATTTATGGGAGGATGCCCATTGAAATGTCAGTGGTGTTCCAATCCTGAATCCCAGGGAAGTCCTGCAAATACAAAAGGCAAAGATATCTTGGTAAAAGAATACAGTATAGAGGAAATAATAAAGATCATCGAAAAGCAGAGGATATTTTACCGGTATTCAAAGGGAGGGGTCACCTTTTCAGGTGGAGAACCCACCATGCAACCGGATATTCTGGAGGAGTTGTCATCCAGGCTATACGACAAGGCAATCGATATGGTTATAGAGACCAATGGATACTTTGCATTCGAGAATATAAAAACCATACTGGACAGAATGAGTCTTATATTTGTTGACCTTAAGTTACACAATTCAGATGATCACAAACAATTTACCGGGAAAGACAACAGGTTGATTCTTGAAACCATAGAATCTTTTGGTAAACTGGAATACCCGGTGGTCACGAGGATTCCGCTGATAGAAGGCGTAAATGATGACGAAGGCAATATAATAAGCACTGCTGAATTTATTCAAAACACATTTAAGAAACCAAAGGTCGAACTTTTACCATATCATTCACTCGGCAACGAAAAATACCGTATTCTGGGACTTGAACTTCCTTCGAGCGATTTCAAAACTCCCGGGGAAGAAAAAATTGAAAGTGTAAAAAAGCTTCTTAAGTCAAGAAATATAGATTTAGTACAGTATAAATAAAAGGCTAAAGAAATAACGTGGCCTTAAAGTGCAGCAATCAAAGCTTATTTTTTAAGTACTTTTATTAATTAAATTCAATGGCGACCTTTTAGCATGCTAAATTTTAATCCTGATTAGTTAATACTAAATATCCATATCTTGACACAATATATGATGTGTGATATCTTAAAAAATGTTAATAGTAAAAATGTATTTATTAAAGTAATATTTCCCAAACTTAAAAAAAAAACAGGCAAGCAGATAATAACTAACCCTTAACCGATCTCCATGTAATAAACTGGCCTTCTTTTTTAACTAAGTTTTTGATTTGTATAATTCAATTATTATTTAACTGGTTATTAGGGCGCATATCCAACATTATCCTATAATTTTGTTAATATTTTACATAATATGCAGCAGTAGAAAGGGGCAGGGTTCCACCATTCTGAAGACCAAAAACACACTATCATCCCTGGAACCCTACTCGAACAGTAAGATACAACACAGAGATGCCTTTAACACAGGAAAACTTATACAGATTTCTATTCTAGAAATATTCATAGTTAGAACTATCGTAGCCTAAGTTAGCATAACCATCACTAAATTTTCGGATACAATTACACTTGTAGTTTCCTTTGGTTTGGCAATATTACACCAAAATGTTAAAGGTGTAGCTCCGGGTTTAGAATAGAGAACCATTACCAGCGAGCACCATTTCATCAGGTATAGCTTCCCGATCCTGGGAGCAGTCGCTCGAGGCCACGTAAATAAAAGTTGTATGACTTTTTAAAACTATCCTTAAATCACATGGAGGTGTTTGTTGTGTTAGAAAAGCCTATAGCAATCCTGGGCGGTGGTAACGGTGCCCATATGATGGCAGGTGATCTTACACTTGCCGGATACCGAGTGAAATTGTATGAGTACCCAGATTTTGCCGATAATATTAAAACTACTCTCGAAAAAAAAGTGATTAAAGTAGAAGGTATCGGGCGCACCGGTGTAGCAGAGCTTTATGGAGTCACTACTGATATTAAGGTAGCGATCGAAGAAGTTGAGTTGATTAATGTTGTGGTTCCCGCATTTGGTCACAGTTTATTTTTTAATGAGTTGATTCCGCAGCTAAAAGAAGAACAGACTGTGGTCATCTGGGCGGGTAATTTCGGTTCTTTACTTTTACAAAAAATGCTTAAAGAACAACGTCCCGACCTGAAAATTACTATTGCTGAAGTTAATTCATTGCCCTACGGTACCCGTTTAAAAGCACCGGCGGAGGTTGAACTAGCTCTGCTTGCAAATCAGGTAGTACTTGCTACTTTACCTGCTTCAAAAACAAACGATCTGGTGGAGAAGTTAAAACAACTATTCCCCATGTTGAAACCTTCTGACAGTGTGTTGTCGGCCGGGTTCAGTAATCCCAACCCCATTTGTCATCCACCTGGTTCACTGTTGAATGTTGGTCGCATTCAGTACTCAGGAGGCGATTTTTACATGTATCGTGAAGGAGTTACCGAAGCGGTCGCAAGAGTGACTAAAAAAATATACGAAGAGACGGTGGCTCTAGGAAAAGCACTTGGGGTAGAGGTCTTGCATTATGATGATCGTGAATTCAGGACACCAGGCACTATCATGGCTCCAGCCACTTTTGAAGCCCCCTTTGATACCCTTACTATAATCGGCAATATCAAAGGACCCAAGTCTATCCATGACCGTTATATTACTGAAGATTTACCATTTAGTCTGGTCCTTATGTCTCAACTGGGCGATAAAGTAGGTGTGGAAACCCCAGTAATTGATTCCATTATTAATATCGGATCAGTGGTGTGCAACGAAAATTTCTGGGAAACCGGACGCACCTTGTCTGCTTTAGGGTTAGAAGATCTTTCAAAAGAAGAAATCATAAAGCTTGTTAGTTAAGATGGATAAGTTAGATGAATTTAAAGTCAAAAACATTTGTGCTGGTAGTTGTTTTACAAGCTCTGAGTGAAATATATTCATAATAATGATCTGCATTATATGTTGGCAATGTAAGATAGTTAGCATGTCCCATATGATTTTATACCGGCTCAGATGAACAGTAATGAGTTTTAAGGCTATATTATTTACTTTCCCAAATGTGCTTATTCTGGGTGTTTGGGAAAGTGGTAAATTAACCTTGAAGGAGGCATTTGAGATGCAAAAAAAGCGCGAACACAGAAAAGCTGCTTTTGATATGTTAAATAACCTTCCAAGGGTGCAACTGGCATTTTTACCAACCCCACTTCATAAGATGGAAAAGTTGTCGCAGGCTTATGGTGTAGAAGTCTACATAAAAAGGGATGATTTATCCGGTATCGAGTTTGGCGGTAATAAAACACGCAAGTATGAATTTATCCTGCCAGGTGTCCTTGAAAATGGTACGGACTACGTTATGACTGCTGCCGCATTTCAATCGAATTGGTGCCGGCAGGCTGTAGCTACAGGAATTAAAAGTGGGTTAAAGACAATTCTCTATCTATTTGGCCAAGAGATCCCCAGTGAGTACCGGGGCAACGTGCTCCTTAATAAAACTATGGGAGCAGAAGTTCACATGGTTGAGTTAAAACCAGGGGAGGACATCATTGCGGGTATGAAACGGACGAAAGAGGAAAGAAATGCCAGGATCGACGAGCTGAAAGAGCAGGGCTTTCGCTGTGAATGGCTTGATATTGGCGGTGCAACTGCTGAAGGACACGTAGCTTATACGTATGCTTTTGGTGAACTGAACGGAGATTTAAACCAGTTCAATATGGACTTGGATGATATAGACTACGTAATTACAGCGATGGGCACAGGGGGCACCTATACCGGTTTAGTAACGGGCAAAAAACTTTTTAATGCAGATGTTAAAGTAAAAGGATTTACCGTTTCACATATGTTTCCGACAATTGAAAATGATGTTTTAACCGGGGCAAAAGATACTGCGGAGTTGTTGGGTGCAGACCTATCATTTACCCAACAAGACCTGGATATTAATCACGAATACATAGGTGAAGCCTATGCGGTCCCTTCAGAAAAAAGCATAAATGCAAGCAAAGAAGTAGCCAGGCTGGAAGCTGTACTTTTAGATCCTACCTACACAGCCAAGGCGATGGCTGGGCTTCTTGATCAGGTTAAAAAAGGTATTATTCCGCAGGGTAGCAAGGTGGTATTTTGGCATACCGGGGGGTTGCCGGCACTCTTTTCCGG
>PWGT01000168.1 GCA_003554535.1 Syntrophomonadaceae bacterium
CAGTTGGTGATAGGCTTGCTGAAAAGTTACTCGCTAAAGCTAATAGGGAGTTGAGTTAATTGAACAAGCAAATAAGAATTGTTGATACTACACTTCGTGATGGAATGCATGCTGCAAGCCATCAATTTAGCCCCGATGACATGGCAGAGATAGCAAAAAGTTTGGATCAGGCCGGGATAGATACCATTGAAATTGGTCATGGAGATGGCTTGGGTGGCTCATCATTTCAGTATGGTTTTTCATCTTTCAGCGATGAGGATTATCTGAAGGCTGTATCATCTGTATTAAAAAACGCTAAACTCGGTGTTCTTTTGCTCCCCGGGATCGGAACCATGAAAGACCTTGAGCTGTCTGCGTGCTATGGTGCCAAGGTGGCCAGGATTGCAACCCATATAACAGAAGCAGATGTTGGTGAACAACACATCAAGCTGGCGAAAGCACTCGGTATGGAAGCAGTTGGGTTTCTTATGATGTCACATATGGCTCCTCTGGAAAAACTGGTTGAACAGGCAAAACTTTTTGAAAGCTATGGCGCTGATGTGGTATATGTAACTGATTCTGCAGGGGCAATGGTTCCAGTAGAGGTGTTTAATGCGGTTAAAAATGTAAGAGAGGCTGTAAATATTAAATTAGGACACCATGCCCACAATAATCTAAGCCTTGCTCTTGCCAACAGCTTGGTAGCTATAGAAGCGGGAGCAGAATTAGTTGACGGTTCCTGTAAAGGAATGGGAGCCGGTGCAGGTAACACACAGACAGAAGTTTTGGCGGTAGTATTAGCTAAGCTTGGATATAAGACTAATGTTGACCTTTATAAGATTATGGATGTAGCAGATGATATTGTCTCTCCAAAAATGGCCAGGTCTCAGGTTATTGATAAAAACTCTTTGACTATAGGTTACGCAGGAGTTTATGGCAGCTTCCTGCTTCATGCTTTAAGAGCGGCTGAAAAGTACGGCCTTGATGCCAGAGATATATTAGTTGAATTAGGTAAACGGAAAACTGTTGGTGGGCAGGAAGACATGATTGAGGATGTGGCTTATGAATTAAGACAAAGCCAAAAGGTTAATTTGCCAACAGATAATATTAGGTAGGGAGGCATATTATGTTCTTGAGGAGCAAGAAAATATTAGAGCGGCCTGCATGGTCTATGCATCGTTCTTTATATAAATCTACTGGATATAGTGATTATGACCTAGAAAGACCGATGATTGGAATTGCTAACTCTTGGAACTCTTTTGTCCCAGGGCATGTTAACTTGAGACAGGTAGCCGAAGCTGTAAAGACTGGAATTAGTCAGGCTGGTGGAACACCTTTAGAGTTTGGAGTAATAGCTGCTTGTGATGGTATTGCTCAAGCTAATGAAGGAATGCATAGGATATTACCCACAAGAGATCTAATAGTTAATGATATAGAATTAATGGTTGATGCTCATCAGTTAGATGGAATAGTTCTTTTAGGTTCCTGCGATAAGATTGTTCCAGGTATGTTAATGGCAGCTGCCCGGTTAGATATTCCCTCGATTATGGTTGTAGGTGGCCCTATGTTAGGAGGCATTGAATTTGATAACCGGAAATCTGATGCAAGTTCAATAATGGAAGCATACGGCATGCTTCAGGAGAACAAAATATCAGAGGATGAATATTATGCTCTGGAGGATGGAGCAAACCCTTGTTGTGGTTCCTGCTCTTTCTTTGGCACAGCAAATTCCATGTGTTGTTTAGCAGAAGCTATGGGTATGCTTTTACCTGGTTCTGCCACCACGCCTGCTGTTTATGCAGAACGTTTCTGGATAGCTCAAAGTTCGGGACGGAAAATAGTTGAACTAGTAAATGAGGGAGTTACTGCCAGGCAAATAATCACGCCTAGATCAATAGAAAACGCTATAAAAGTGGGCATTTCTATGGGGGCTTCCACCAATATCGTGCTACATTTATTAGCGATAGCTTATGAAGCAGAATGTGATATTTCTATTAATATATTTGATGAACTTAGTCGTGTAATCCCCTATATTGTGAAAATAAACCCCTCAGCAGCACCTAATATAACTGACTTTCATCGTGCTGGAGGAGTTCCTGCTGTGATGAAAGAGCTTTATAGTTTTTTAGATTTAGATGTACTTACAGTAAATAACGCTACGGTTAAGCATAATATTGAAGGTTCAAAGACAAAGGATATTAGTATTATAAAAACAATTCATGAACCTTTTGAGGGGTATGGAGGATTGGCAGTACTCAAAGGAAATCTTGCTCCTAAAACAGCAGTTACTAAGCCAGCTGCCATTGATCCCCGGATATGGTATTTTTCTGGTGAAGCAATAGTTTTTAATTGTGAAGAAGATGCAGTAGAAGCTGTAAAAAATGGCAGCATACAAGAAGGGCATGTGATAGTGATCCGATATGAAGGCCCTAAAGGTGGGCCCGGTATGCGAGAAATGTTTGCAATAATGAAAATGCTGTACGGAAAAGGGCTTGCTCTAAAAACAGCAGTAATTACTGATGGCAGATTTTCAGGAACTAATAACGGTTGTTTTGTGGGACATATATCACCCGAAGCTGCAGAGGGGGGCACTATTGCGATTGTTGAAAATGGAGATCATATCACTATAGATATCAAAAATAGACAGTTACATTTACACCTAGAAGACAGTGAGGTGGCGAAAAGATTTAGTAGCTTGATAATGCCTCATCCAAAGTTCAAAAAAGGATACCTTTACCTGTATTCTCGCTTAGCAGAATCTGCAGACAAGGGTGCAATTATAAAAAACCGGGACAATTTTGAATGACAAGGTTTTTCTCCAATAATGGGGGGTTAGACCAGTCCAATTAAACTTGTCGCTCAACTTTGTTGCCTTACGATAAGTCAGAATCAATCGGATTATTATTCCTTATGGTGGCACCTACAGGTTTAATTGCTTAAAGAACTATTAAATGCGGCTAAATAAGGAGGTAGGGATATGTTGAAATATGATAAAGAATTATGTACCGGTTGCAGGCTTTGTGAGGTTATATGTTCTTTCAATCGATTTCAAATAATAGCCCCAAGGCAATCATTCATACAGTATGTTGATAATTGGCCACAGGTAGGTTTTATTGACTTCTGCAGACAGTGTAAAGGGCAAAAGTGTATAGAAGCATGCCCCCAGGAAGATGCGCTTTTTGTAAATGAGCATTCCATGGTGGAGCTAAATCATGCTGCTTGTACTAAATGCTTAGAGTGCTCTGAGCTATGTCCTTTTGGAGAACTTCCAGTTAATGGCGGTTACCCTCTTTTCTGTGACACATGTTTGGGTGAATATAGCTGTGTAAAATGGTGTCCCACAAGAGCACTTAGTAGAGGAGATGAATAAAATGGGTGAAAAGATACCAGGGTATGGGGGATATATACTAGAGGTAGATTTATCAGAAGGTAACATCAATCGACAACCGTTAGATGAAGAGCTGATTAAAGAGTACATTGGTGGTAAAGGGTTTGCTTCAAAAATATTATATGATGAATTGCCGAGCGGAATTGAACCGTTGTCAAGCGATAATATGATACTATTTGCCAACGGTCCTCTTACTGGCACTCTTGCCCCTACTTCAGCACGTTCAGTCTTGTCAACAAAAAGCCCTCTTACAGGTATTTGGTTAGATTCTAACTGCGGAGGCTCCTTTGGGCCTGAACTAAAGTTTGCTGGTATAGACCTTCTTAAGATCAAGGGAAAAGCAAAAACCCCCAAATATTTGCTTATTGAAGATAGTGATATTACTTTAATCGATGCTGATGATATCTGGGGATTCGATACTTTTAAGACAAAAGAATTTTTACACCAGAGACATCCGGGTACAAAAGTAGCTTGTATAGGGCCTTCTGGAGAAAAGATGATTCCCCTTGCTTGTGTTCAAGCAGAGGGAAGATCTTACGGAAGAGGCGGAGGCGGAGCTGTTTTAGGGTCAAAAAACCTTAAAGCTATAGTAGTTAAGGGCAATGAGGGAATTAGTGTCTATGATCACAATGCCTTCGTAAACAGTTGTCGAGAGGCTTTTGGTGAGCTTATGCTAAGTTCCGATAGCAATGGTTCGAGACCTATATATGGGACCAGTTGTATATATTCCTTCATCCAGGAAGCAGGTGTTTTGCCAATACAAAACTTCAAGGGTTCTGCCTTTCCTGGCATGGAAAGAATTAATGAGCACAGTTTGTTGGAAAACCTTTATGAAGGAAACAGGGCTTGTTTTGCTTGTCCTATAATATGTTCAAAGCATTCTCTCGTTAAGGGTGGAAAATATAAAGGGGTTATCGGTGAAGGACCTGAATATGAAAATGTTTGGAGTTTTGGCCCCCAGTGCGGCAATAGTAATTTAGGAAGTATTCTAAAAGCTGAGTATTTATGTGATTACTATGGCTTGGATGCTATTTCAACAGGTAATGTAATTGGCTTTTTAATGGAGTGCTATGAGAAAAAACTGATACCGGAAACTGAAATTGGATTTAATGCAAGTTTCGGTAATGACGAGGCAATTATTAAGTTAGTTCAAATGATCAGCAAGAAAGAAGGGATAGGAGAGTTATTGGGTAAGGGGGTTGCGAAGGCGGCAAAAGAAATAAAAGGTGGGAGTGAACAATTTGCAATGCATGTGAAAGGATTGGAGTTACCTGCATATGATCCTCGCGGGGCTGTAGGTATGGGATTAGCCTATGCAACCAGTGATCGTGGAGCTTGCCACTTAAGGGCATACACTGTCAGTTCAGAAATTCTTGATTCAACAGCGCGTCTCGATCCATTAACTGCAGAGTATAAAGCCGAGTTAGTTAAAATAGAGCAAGATTGGTTCTCTATTTTAGATTCCATTGGAATATGCATATTTGCCAATTTCGGGCTTAACCAAAACCAACTGACAAAGCTACTTCACACCTTAACAGGCATTAAAGAATTTTCTAGCCTTGTAAAGCTGTTAACTATTGGTGAAAAAATTTATAACCTGACTCGTTTGTTTAACTGCCGAGAAGGCTTAAAGCGCGATAGCGATATGCTTCCCTACCGGTTAATAGAGGAGGAGTCTCCACATATTTCTGCAAGAAATAATACAGTGCCGCTGGATGAAATGCTTAATGAATATTACTTCATACGCGGTTGGAACAAGGAAGGAATTCCAACCTCCGAAAAAATTAATGAGCTGGGGTTGAAGTGTCATGAATTTGAAAATTAATTTTTCTGCAGGGATCTCAGATGAAGTTGGAATGCGTGAAACAGTTATAACTGTAAGTTCAAACCCTAATGATCTTCTTAAATGTATAGAAGAACAAATAGGTTTCCCTGTTCGGAGCAAAGTTGGAACAAGGTGTATGGTTTTAGTTAATGGCCGTTCAATAAAAAAACTAATACAAGAAGGTGCTACTATACAAGAAGGCGATTCAATTATGGTGGTTCCTTACTTAAGCGGAGGTTGAAAAATGGGTGATAATTATCAAGGTATAAGTTATAAGCCACGAGGGATGTATGCTGCTCTTATAACTCCTTTCACTGAAGAAGGGAGAGTAAATGAAGAAGAGCTAAGGCGAATGATCAGTTGGTTGGTTGAAAAGGGGATAGATGGCGTAGTTCCTTTAGGTAGCCTTGGTGAGTTTATTCATCTTAACTCTGATGAGAAAAAAAGAGTTATCAAACTATCTGTTCAAGAATCTAATGGGCAAATAGATGTTTTACCGGGGGCAACAGGGACACACAGTGCTGATTGCATAGATCAAGGGAAATATGCTCAGGAAGTAGGTGCTGATGGTATTATGGTTGCACCGCCCTACTACTTAAAAATGACTCAGGAAATGGTAGAAGCACATTATGAAGATATTGCTTATTCATTGCCAGAGTTTCCACTTGTTCTCTATACTATCCCTATTTTTACAACTCCCATAAGTTATGATGTGGTAAAACGGTTAAGCAGAATCACAAACGTAGTTGGTATGAAAGACAGTGGGGGAAGTATGGTTGATCAGATGAATTATATAGATAAAATAAAAATTGCCGGTGAAGATATTAGTTATATTACTGGCAGAGAAGAAATGTTATTTCCTGCACTTGTTGCTGGTTCAAATGGAGCTGTAACCGGTTCTTGCGGAATTATCCCAGAAGTAATTATGGCCATTTATAATTCTTTTTTGGAAGGCAACTATGAAAAAGCCCTTCAGCTGCAATATACAATCTTATATTTCGTCAGAGCCATGATGGCGGTTCCTTTTCCGTTAGGTTTCAAAGCTGCCTTGGAATGCAGAGGTTTTAATCCAGGGCCATCTAAACAAGTTTTGTCAAGTGCTGAAGAATATAACTACTTTAAAGTGAGAAGCCGGATCTATAAAATACTGCATAGTATATATGATAGTAAATTCTTAAAAGATCATTCCCTTAACTGTGGTGTTTGATATATTAGATTGTGCATTAGAATTAAAAGAATATAAAATACCTGTGATGATGGATGAAGCAATGTGCTTATCTGATAATTCTTGAAACAATCCAATACCAGGAAAATATGGATAAGAGCAACTCTTTAGGTGAAAGTTACATTAGTACAGAGGCCAAAAAGATGTTTCTAAATAATGGTGTTTATGTAAATCATATATTCGACTGAGATTAATTTTCAGCTGTTGGTTCTTGGTTTATTTTATTCAACAGCACTGATTAAATATAACAAAAGGATATAAAGCCATTGAAAGATAATAAAGCCTTAATTATATTACTTATATTATTCTCGTACTCATTACTTCTTATTGTAGGTTGTTCTGTGAACAAAGAGTACACAGAGCAAGGTAGATATGTACTAGTTTATGAAAAGGATGATAAGGCTTTCTGGTTTAATCCAGACTCGGTGAAATTATTCGAAGAATCAGTAGAAAAAATATACATAGAAGCAATGGTGTATATCGAACATAAAGCCTCTCATCCTTTTCCAATGAAGGAATATGCTCTATGGTATTTTCATCCTAAAGAAAAAAAATATAAGCCTACAAGTGTTTACTTTTATGATTACGATGATGTGATTTTAGAGGAGTGATTTATTAA
>PWGT01000162.1 GCA_003554535.1 Syntrophomonadaceae bacterium
CGACATTCGACAATCGTGTCTCAGGGTCTCGGTGGCTTACATCCTGTAAGCCACCCCGGCTCCAGCCCTCAGCTTCACCGGCTATGGCTTCTGCTCACTTTATGTCGCATGGCCAAGCATTCCCGCCTGCGCCAGTACCCACGATTTAAGCGGGGACCTGTCCCTGCATCCGAGATCAAAAGTGGGACAAGGGACCTGTCCCTGCGTCCCGCTGCGTCCCGGTTATTGGTAGAGTTTTTCAATGAGATGCTGATAGTTTTTGCTGATAATGTGCCTCTTTATTTTTAAAGTAGGGGTTAAATCTCCTGTTTCTACTTTGAAATCATGGGGCAAAACTTTCCACTTTTTAATAGTTTCAAAGCGACCTAATTGGGCATTAGTTTCTTCCACAGCGCGCTTCACTATTCCATTTACTTCCGGCAAGGCAGTTAGTTCTACCAAATTCTTGAATTTCAGTCCTTTTTCTTTGGCCCAGGGAACCAAGGTATCTTCATCCAGGGTGATTAGAGCTACCAGATAAGGCCTTTTATCCCCGATTACTATTGCGTTGCTAATGTGTTCATGCATTTTAAGGCTATTTTCGATAGGCTGGGGAGCAATATTTTTACCGCCTGCCGTAATAAGGATATCCTTCTTGCGATCAGTGATAGTTAAAAATCCTTCTTCATCCAGTTCTCCCACGTCACCAGTGTGAAACCAATCTCCGCTGAAACTCTTTTGTGTTGCTTTTTCATCTTTGTAGTACCCAACGAAGATTTGATCTCCCTTGATCATTACCTCACCATCTTCATCAAGTTTAAGCTGTAGATTAGGAAAAGGCTGCCCTACATTCCCCAGTTTAATTCTTTCATTGCGGTGAATAGTGGTGACAGCGCAACTTTCGGTTTGACCGTATATTTCCCGTACCGGTATATCGATGGCGTGGAAAAATTCCAGTATCTCCTTCTTGATAGGGGCTGCTCCTGAAGCAATTACCTTGATGCGATCCAGGCCGATGGATTCTTTTAGCTTGCTAAAGACCAGTCTCTGAGCTAAGCGGTAGCGCCATTGCAATCCTGAAGGCACTTCTCTATCGGATTGAATGTAATTTACTCGCCGGTAACCAACTTTTATTGCCCAACGGGCCAAACTGGACTTTATTCCCTCCATTCCTTGAATTCTTTTGGTTATGGCTTCATAAAATTTTTCGTAAAGGCGAGGCACCGCAAAAAAAACGGTAGGCCTGGTTTTATGCAAATCTTCGGGTAAAGTATC
Source organism: Syntrophomonadaceae bacterium (assembly GCA_003554535.1). The sequence continues at coordinate 1,255 of PWGT01000162.1, forward strand.
CAGGCCTTTGCCGAAACACACAGTAGTCCCCAGGTATGCAGAGATAAAACAACTCAGCATTCTCTCGGCTATGTGAGCCAGTGGTAAAAAAGAAAGTGTAAATTGGTTTTCTTCTATGGAGATTCCCACTGTTTCTGTGAGAGTTTGGACGGCAGACAGGATGTTGTGATGGGTGATCATAACTCCTTTGGGGAATCCGGTGGTTCCTGATGTATAAACAATGGTAAAAGTATCTTGAGGAGAAATATTCGCGGCAATATTGTTCAAGATGCTGGAATCTTTTTCTTTGCCCAGCTCCCGTATTTTGCCTTGCGGTATAATTTCTTCATTTTCCACTTCCTTCTCTGGTGCCCCCTCAATTCCCTCCATTATGATTATACGCTCCAGAAGGGGCAGACTGTCTTTTAACTCCAGGATGGTTTTCATCAATTCCTGATTTTCTACTACTATAAAACGGGTTTCGGAATGCTCAAGAATGTATTGGATTTGTCTGGGAGGTAGGGTAAGATAAATGGGTACGGAAATTGCTCCTGCACATATGACACCCAGGTCGGCTTCCAGCCATTCGGGCCGGTTGGCACCAATTATAGCCACCTTGTCTCCGGGCTGAAGGCCAATGCTAATTAGCCCCAGGGCAAACCGGCTTACCTGTTCCCCGTATTCTGCCCAGCTAAAATCTGTACTTCTATTACCTTCAAAACGACGCAAAGCCACCTTGCCTTCTCCACTCTTACTCACTTGTTCCCAAAAAGTTTCCGGTATGGTTTTAGTTTGCACTACCATCCCTCCTTACCCATAGTGTCCGGCGAAATCTTGGGAAAGCACCCCGAAACTAAAAATTTCGCCGGTGGATATTATTTTATTCCCGCCAGACGCTTGGTGATATTTTTTTCATAGCCTTAAGTCTTTCTGCATACTCCTCCGGTGAAGCCATGCTCATGGTAAAACCTCCTTTACGGATAATAAGTATGATCTTTTTCGTGTTGATAAATGTTTATGGTAAGAATTGAATTGTGGTGGAACTAGGCTTGCTATTTTCCTTACAGAAAAATATTTCATTTAAAGCTATTCCTGTTTTTTTGTAGGTATTCTGGTTTCTGGTGGATAATATGCAAGAAATGAATGTAATTTATTAATATAACAAATTTTCTGTTAAGTCAATCATTTTATTATGCTTAAAAAATGAATTAAAGAGACGGTTCTCTTAATTTACTTTTAGTTTCCCTCTTTGCAACAACTGGGGCGCGGAGAATCCGCCGTTAAACTAAGAGTTAGAAGGCAAAGCTAGATGTAGCCTATATGGGGACTGTTGTAATGGCTTTTTATATTGGTGCTTTTCCGTAGGTTCTTACCCAAAAACATAAAAAAACATAAAAAATCTTATTTTAAAGAAGGAGTTTTAATGCTAGTATAGAAAAATATTTATAGAGTAACATTAAATAAAAAAATCGTGTTACGCGATTTCTTTTTTTTGCCCTTCTCGTGTTACTAATCTAAAAAACAGTGTTACGATTGGAGAGGTTGCTCATGGGATCGGCGGAGGTAAAAGTCACCTCGAAATGACTTTGATGGCTTGTGTGGCCATTTTCTAACCTCTATTTATTATATTCCGGTAGCAGGAGTAGTTTTGCTCCTGCCCGGGCTTCTTTTTTGAGAACAAGAAAAAGGAAAATTTATGCATCAAAATCAATTTTAAATTTTAAGGAGGGCAATTATGATTGGATTTGGTAAAAAGAAAATTTTAGGGATGGTAATTTTGACTTTCTTTGGTATAGCCGTTGTTGCTGGCTGTGATGAAGATTCCGTTGGTGATGCACCGGGGGAAAATGGAGAAACGCCTGACGGGCAAAGAACTATTACTGATATGGCTGGTAGAACTGTAGAAGTTCCTGAAGAAATTGATAGTGTAATGGGCCTATCCAGCACCAATCGCTTTTTTGTATATTTTGATGTAGAAGATAAAATGGTTGGCGTCCGAGAAGCAGAGAAGGGGCCTGATCATAGGAGGCCATGGGAGTTAGCCATAGAGGATAAAATTGCAGAAATGCCCAGTTACGATACTAGTGATATAGAAGGAATTGCCCAATTGAATCCTGATGTCATATTGAGATGTCACAGTGTTGTTACCACTGATTATCAGGAAGAAGAAAACATCCAAAATAAAACTAATATCCCTGTTGTCATAGGAAAGCCTTACGTAAGTTTATATAAAAACACGCCAGAGTTTTATGAAACTGTAGAGTTAGTAGGGGATCTGTTAAACAAAGAAGAAAGGGCTGAAGAATTGATTGCAGGAGTTGAAGAAATTATTAAGGATTTAGACGAAAGAACTAGGGATATTCCGGAGGAAGATAAACCTTCTGCATATGTGGGGGGTAAGTCCTGGGCCGGTTCCCATGATATTACTTCCACTTCATCTTATTACTCTGCCTTAGAGTTTATCAACGCTGAAAACGTTGCTGCTGAGGTAGGAGAGGAAAATGCCTTTGTAGATAGGGAAGCTATAATTGATTGGGATCCGGATATTATTTTTGTTGAAAAAAGCAGCGGTTATGAAATGTGTTTGGAGGATCTAAATTCTCCTGAGTTTGAGCAATTAAGCGCAGTACAAAACGAGGAGATCTATCGGATCTTTTTGAAGATATCTAATAACACCAATTTTGCCAATGTATTAGTTAATGCCTACTATATGGGCAGTGTAATTTATCCTGATGAATTTGCCGATGTGGATTTTAAAGAAAAAGCCGATGAAATTTACGAGCTGTTCTTTGGACATTCAATTTATGACAAAGCAAAATCTGCTGAATTTGAAGGAGGTCATGAAAGGTTGGACAGTGATTATTTAAAGCAGTATTAAACTAATAAACTGATTCTAGTTAAAGAAGCAATAAAAGGGAGAGTAAAATAAATGCCTGATGCAGACGTACTAGTCCGTTACCGCCAAAGTATGTGGGGAAAAATAATATTCGGCCTGGCAGTAGCAGTTTTTTTACTGATAGCCATTGTATATGCCATATCTGTGGGCGCCTATACAATACCGGTGCTTGATGTAATATCAACCCTTATGTGGGAGGATCCCGCTGCCACAGAACATAATGTAATCTGGAACATCCGTCTGCCTCGCATTATAACAGCTATAATAGCCGGGGCTGGTTTGTCACTTGCAGGGGCAGCTATGCAAAGTATTTTGAGAAACCCGCTAGGATCGCCGTACACTTTAGGGATTTCCAACGCCGCAGCTTTTGGAGCAGCTCTGGCTTTAAGTACCGGGGCAGGACAAGTAGCTTCTCGGACAGCAGAAACAGCAATACTTTTTGATAATCCTTATGCGGTAACTATTAGTGCTTTTTTCTTTTCTCTGGTAGCTACCGGGGTTATTGTTTTCTTTTCTCGTTTGCGGGGAGCAACACCGGAAACTATGATTTTAATGGGAGTTGCCTTGAATTCGTTATTTGGGGCGGGTATTACCGCTTTACAATATTTTGCAGATGAAATGGAAATTGCCGCCATCGTTTTCTGGCAATTTGGGGATGCCAGTAAAGCAGGTTGGATAGAATTGGGCATAATGTCGGCTCTGACTTTTCCTGCCATTGTCTATTTTATGCGTAATAGCTGGAATTATAATACTTTAAAATCTGGCGATGAGACAGCCAAGAGCTTGGGAGTGAATGTAGAAGTATTAAGAATTGTAGGGATGCTTGTTTGTTCTTTATTGACAGCTGTTATCGTTTCTTTTATAGGAATTATTGGTTTTGTGGGGCTGGTTATTCCCCATATTGTGCGCAGATTCGTAGGGGGAAACGAGATGTATCTGATGCCGTTTTCTGTGCTGGCGGGAGCTTTTCTGCTTCTGGCCGCTGATACAGCAGCACGAACTTTATTTTCCCCCATGGTGTTGCCAGTAGGTATTTTAACTTCTTTCATGGGAGCACCTTTGTTTATTTATCTTGTTATTAAAGGGAGGGAATACTGGTGAAAATTGAAGTCAGTGGTGTTTGCTACAGTTATAACAGTCACCCCGTTTTGCAGGATGTTAATTTGCAGTTGGAAAAAGGGGATATTATGGGAATCGTGGGGCCTAATGGATCCGGCAAAAGTACGCTAATTAAATGTTTGGATCGGATTTTAAAGCCACAAGAGGGGAGTATCTTTTTGGATAGCCAGGAATTAGCCGGGATGAAAGTAAATGACATAGCCCAAAAAATGGGCTATGTTCCCCAGGGAGAGAATTGTAAATTTCCAGTCACCGTTTTTGATACGGTTTTAATGGGTCGAAAGCCTTATTTGAACTGGAAACCATCTTCGCAAGATTTGGAGAAAGTATCGGAAATTATCAAAGTGCTTAATCTGGAAGAGTTGGCTATGCGGGAAATAGGAGCCATAAGCGGAGGTGAAAGACAAAAAGTTATTATCGCCCGGGCGCTGGCCCAAGAACCAGATATTATTTTGTTTGATGAACCAACCAGCAGCTTGGATTTGAGGCATCAGCTGGAAGTTCTCAACTTGATCAGCGAGCAATCTCTTAATGAAATCACTTCCATAGTTGCTATCCATGATTTAAATATGGCTGCAAGATATTGCGATAAATTTGTCATGCTTAAAGAAGGAATGATTTATGCAGCTGGAGGGCCAGAAGTTTTGACTTCGGAAAATATTGAAGCTGTTTACCGGGTGAGGGTAAATGCTATTGAAAACTCTGGGGAAATGGTAATTGTTCCTCAAATGCCTGTTTAGCTTATGCCCCGCGTCCCTTTTTATCCCTTAAAAAGTGGGACAAGGGACCTGTCCCCGCGTCCCTATTTTATACTTTTAACGATAATAGCCGGCAGGTGGGCATAATCTTCCGTGGGGAGATAGGAAGAAGCATTGGCATCAAATAGGATGTTTGCCGTAGTGGAGAATTCCTCATCTCCCGGGTGAAGAATAAAGGCAATGGGAACCCGGGGTAAAACGGGGATTACCATGCAATATTCTCCCAACTGCGGGTTGCGAAAGCCTCCGGCTTGGGAGGCGGCTTCTATAAACTGCTGAGGAGAATCTCCAAATGTCTTCAAAAAAGGCGTAATGGCTCTTTTGCGGAAAGGATCAATATAAATTTCCCCTCCAGGAAGTTCTTTAAAAGAGATCCACTTGCCTGCCAACGGAGTTCCATCGGCAGTGTTTAGGTAATGTAATAAAATAATAGAAAGATATAAAGAAGCTTTTTCTCCTTTGCTATCCCATATTTCTCCGGAAGGATGTTTTACCTGATAAAGCTCCTGGATGAAAAAGACATTGAGCATCTGCTGAGAGGGGTCGTACTCCACGGCGGCATTCTGGGCAATTTCTACTGGATCTTTATTTGCAAATTCGTTCAAAGCATATTCGTGAGTAGTATCCAGGTTCATAAAACTTCTATTTTTATTTGTCATTACAGTGGCCCTCCTTGATTTAGGCGTATAGTTAACAGTAGCTTGCTTATATAACAGTAACATAATAGACCATTATGTTGTCCAGTAACAAATTATCCAGTAACAAAGTAGTTTTCTTTAATCCTGCTGCTCAAATTACCATGATTTTAACACATTTGGGTTTAAAAGGACAATAAATATATGGGTTAGACTTATTTTAAACAATGAAGATTGTATTTTTTTATCATATAATTATAGAATTAAGCTGGGAAAACCTCGGACTTTAGTCCGAGGATGAGAGGCGACTTTACTTTTTACAATGCACATGGTATAATAACAATATGATAAATACAGGTAAAACACGTCATGCAACATATATAATAAACTA
>PWGT01000173.1 GCA_003554535.1 Syntrophomonadaceae bacterium
AGACAGATTACCTTAATCAGAGATGGGAGACAAATTACCCCTATCAGGGAGGTAGACAGATTACCTTAATCAGAGATGGGAGACAAATTACCCCTATCAGGGAGGTAGACAGATTACCTTAATCAGAGATGGGAGACTACAGGTGAGATGAAGAGAATCAAGAGTCACTTAATTTGGAAATTGCCTCTAAACGAGAGCGGAGGAGTTTTTCATGATTGGCTTCGTCCTTGGCCATCTGCTCAAACATTGCCTTGGCCTGAGGATCATCGGTGTTTTCTGCTAATTGTTTATAGTTTTCCTGCGCAGCTTTTTCATCTTCTATGGCACTTTCTATAGCTCTTTTTATATCTTCCATCACAAACACCACCTTTTTTATAGACTTAGTATAATATGTCTATAACAACTTCACTAAATTGACCTCATTTTCCTTCCTGGTTAGAAAAATATAATCAAAAAAATATTTTGTCGGCTGCATAAACAGCCAACCATCATTTTTTTGACGCTCTGGAAAACCAAGAATATCAGCCACATTCTCTTTCCACCTCTGCCCCACTTCCAAACCCTTTACTTTTAAATGAAAATACCGGCTGGTAACAGCCCAATTAACTTCAAGTTGCTGATTAAAAGTGTTTTCTCCCTCATTTTCAACCCCGGAGACTCTATTTAATAGTTCAATAGAATTATCCACTGCAGATTTTAAATTTTCTGCCTGCTTATTACCCAATTTTTCATGCAAGAAGCTATGTATCTTTTCATCAATTGTTTCCAACTGCTCCTCCATATTAACCCCATTAACTACCATATAATCACTGGTATAATCTTCAGGGTGAAACTGTACAAGCATAAAGGTAACATCATCATTTATTTCACTTTCATCTACAAATTGGCATAAATCGTTCTCTATAATTTGCACCAACAATTCCGGAGGAAGATAACCTTTTTCAGCAAACATATCTTTTAAACGGGATTCATATGCTTCCCCCTCATTAGATTCCTGTTCAAAGAGCCCATCAGTGGAAAAGAGAATGGTCATCCCCTGTTCTATATCAAGGGCGCGCTCTTCATACGTCATCATCTCTGGCATTAAAGCCGCTGAAACGGGCATCCCTCCTATTTCAGCCTCCCACATCTCTCCACTTTCCCGGAACACCAGGGGAGAAAACTGGAACCCGGCCGTACTGTATATTATCTGGCTGGTTTTAATGTCTAATACCCCCAAAAACAAGCAGACAAAATAATCTCCCGGGAAACCTTCATCAAGGTATTCCCTTACCAGGTAATCCATAATTAGAGCAGGGGATACAAGTTCTCCCTCTGCATGTTTGAAGGAAAAATAGCTATTAATAGTATCTTTTACAAATATGGAGAGGACTGTGCTATCCAACCCATGCCCCATTACATCTGATAAATAAAACAGGTAATGCTCAAACAAGATATTGAGCGCGCCATGATCTACTTTGAAAAAATTATAGTAATCTCCCCCCAGGTGCGCAGCAGGCCGATAATAAGCAGCCAGCGACACATCCTCTATAGAAGGGAAATAACGCGGCAAAGACCTTTCATGGACTCGCCGCGCATTTTCCAGCTCGTCATGTAATTGAGAAGAAGAAAGTTGTTTTGAATTTGTATCCTGCTCTTTATGGTGAGATTTAAGGGGAAGCTTGTCCACTCCCCGTTGCAAACGCAGGTTTAGTTCCAAATCGCTGAAAGGACCCACCATGAAGTCATCATAGCAGTCGTTATCTAAATTGGAGAGTTTGTCAATGTTTTCCATGCTGGCAAGGACCAGAACGTAAACATTATCCCATACATCCGGAGAAATCAAAACTTCCTGCAACGCTGAACCAAATTGGCTGAAAGCATCTATATCAACTAATAACAACAGGGAAGATTTCTCTATTGCAAGCTCTTGGAATTCTTCAATGGAATTGCAGGTGAGCACAACAGCATCCCATACATTGTTATTTACCATGTTAATAATATCGTCTTTTTGAGAACTGTTCTCTGTCCAAACTACAAGGTGCAAACTGCTTCCCTGCCTCCCAGCGTATCAACATGCCTCAACCTAATAATGTCCTGGAGGGCAGAACCTTCGTTCTCATTTAAAGGTTCTGCCGCTCTCCAGCGATTGACAATGGATGCACTTTCCCATCAGTTTAAAACAGAAAGAGGGAAAATTCACGCTCTTTTATTGATTATGGAGCACAGTCAGCACATATAGAACGGAAGAGGGTGGTACTCAAATACCTATCTCCGCGATCGGGTAGGATAGAGACTATAGTTCCCTTTTTCATTTGCTTGGCCATGCGCAGGGCACCGGCAACAGCAGCGCCACTGGACATTCCCACAAAAACACCTTCACTTACTGCCAGCAGCCTTGCTGTTTCAAATGCATCTTCATCCTCAACAATAATTTTATCATCTATTTGCTCTGGATGATAAATTTTGGGGACAATAGCTTCTTCCATGTTCTTCAACCCTTGAATAGCATGGCCTTTAACTGGTTCTACTCCTGCCACATGCACAGATGGGTTCTTTTCTTTAAGATAACTGCCTGTGCCCATCAAGGTACCGGTAGTGCCCATTCCGGCAACAAATACATCCAGGTCCCCATTAGTTTGCTGCATAATTTCCGGGCCGGTAGTCTCATAGTGAGCCAGGGCGTTACTTTCATTACCGAATTGATCCGGCATAAAATAGCTACTTGGATCTTCTTCCATAAGCTCATAAGCCATTCTGATAGCTCCATCAGTGCTTTCTCCCGATGGTGAAAGTACTACTTCTGCTCCATAAGCTTCCAGAATACGCCTTCTTTCCATACTAACACATCCTGGCATAACAAGCTTAACTCTATATCCTTTAGCAGCCCCTATCATAGCCAGGGCAATACCAGTATTGCCTGAGGTAGGTTCAAGAATAACCTTGCCCGATTCAAGCTCTCCAGTTTCTTCAGCCTTACGAATCATGTAATAAGCCGGGCGATCCTTAACGGAACCTGCCGGGTTATTCCCTTCAAGTTTGCAAAATATTTTTACTTGTGGGTTATCGTTTAAGTTTTTTAATTCCACCATTGGTGTATTGCCAATGGAAGCTAGTACCCCCATAACCCCACCCCCGTCCTTAATTATTATATGTTCTTAAGTCCATTATAGACTGAAGAAGCCAAGAAATCAAAATGAAATCCTGCCCTGGGCACTATTGATCCGGGAATAACTTGCTGTAAAGCTCTTCGTGGCTTAAAGTATTACCGCTGTTATCCATCACTCGCATGGAATCAGCAGAAACTTCATCGATGATAATAATATCGTTGCCTTGCAGCCCACATTCAACTTTAATATCTATTAGCTGGAGCTCTTTTTTGCTCAATTCTCTTTCTACGACTTGAGCACACCGGCGAGTTAGATCTTTTGCTTTTTCTATTTGTTCCCGGTTTAAGAGGTCAAGGGCTATAAGAGTATCATCATTTATGAGCGGATCACCCCGTTCATCATCTTTAAGGGTTATCTCCACCAGATAATTTAAATCTTGAAGTTCATTTTGCACATACTTTTGGTAGCGGCGAATGAAACTTCCATAAGCTTTGCAACGGCAAATAAATTCCAAGCCTGCATCCTTGGCAATGTGCTGTCCGGGCAATCGGGTTGCTTTCACTTCCATAGCACTCTGATCAAGATCAGCTGAAACAAAATGGGTGTCTATACCTTCATCCTGCATAATTTTAAAGAAATGGTAGGTAAGCTCCAGCGACATTTTCCCTTTCCCTTTGATTTGGCCCATCACAGAATTCGCTCCAGGATCCACAACCCCATCAGCACCTGTTACGTCGTCTTTAAAATAAAACATTAAATTTCCATCTTCTTTTTGGTAGACATCTTTGGTTTTACCCGTATAAACTTTTTCCATGATATATCTACTCCTTCTCTAAATTTTCAATAGTATTATACTACTCATAAAATACTTAGCCAACAATTAAGGAGAAAGAAACCGACAAAAAATATAGCAATAAACCATATTAAACAAAACTATATATTAAACAAAACTCTATATAAAACAAAACTCTATATAAAACAAAACTATGCCATTAATTAAAAACTCTGTTATAATAATTACAAATTTCATTGGTTTCAGGCCAAAATCTGTTTATTATGGAGGTTGTTAACATGAACACAGTTGTAGTTTATTATTCTTTAGACGGCAACACCCAATTCATAGCTGAAGAAATAAGCAAGCACTATCAAGCAGAGTTAATTAATCTAAAACCGGTAAAAGAAATTTCCAGAGCAGAACCAGTTAAACATATTTGGGGAGGAAAGCAGGTATTAATGCAAGAAGCACCTCCCTTGGAAAATTACAATTTCAACCCCGAAAATTACGATCTCATTTTTCTGGGCACCCCGGTATGGAGTTTTACATTTTCCCCTCCCATGAGAAGCTTTCTAAAAGAAAACTACATTAAAGGCAAGGATGTAGTTATATTTTGCACCCACCGCGGAATTCCCGGAAGAACATTTCCGCATTTGAGAAAAGAATTGGCCGGGAACAACATCATTCAAGAATTATCTTTTAGAAATGTACTGGGCCAAAAAACTAAAGCTCAACAAAAACTAAGCGATCATTTGAGTGAAATTAACAACCAGCTTTCATACTAAATATTTAGTTTATTTTCGGATGAGTAGACCAAAATCTTTAAAAATGGTATATTATTGATAATAAATATAGAATTTATCATTAGCACATTAAAAAAGGAGCATTAACTTGAAATCTCCAAAATCCAGCAAACAATTTCTGCTAAAATACTTTAAACCAGTCAAACCTGAAAAGGAACTTCACAAGGAATCGTTTGATTTCGACTTGGAAGATAACCTTGGACACCTTATGTTTCAGCGGGAGAGCAACTCCCTTTTTATGAGCAGGTTTGATAGCGACAATATAATGGAATTGTTGGAAACTGTAAACCTAACTGACCATCTTCGTTCCCAGGGATTTGACAATTTTCAAATACGTATAGATAAAGATGAATCACTTATAAATTACCTGAAAGTTTACCACGAAAATAAAGACCCCCAAAATTTGCTTATAGATTTACGTCTTTCTGAAACCAAGTTCGTTCCGGAGAAACGTTTTTTTGAAGAAGGAAAGGATATCGAAACTTTAGATATGGTAGTTATTGAATGGCTCTCTGCAAGGCATCCGTATAAAGAATTTGGTCCGCAAAGGCCGCAATTACCAGGACAGGAAAAGCCAGGGCTAGGCTGCCTTAATCACCTTATGGAATTAATGTACCATGTAGGAAGCAAAGTTTTTAAAGATGGCTTTATGGACGTACCCGATCATTTTCATGGAGCAGTAATGTATTCCAAGAAATTTAGATTTTTTAACCCTTCACACGAGGCAATCCTTAGGGCAATGCTACGTGATTTGAACCAGTATTCCCTGGTGGAACTCTCATGGGGAATGATTACCGAAACTATTATAGAGAGCAATAGCGGCAGACCCCAGATTTACGATCCATCAGAGCAAATCTTTCCTTTGTCAAAATTTATGCATGACTACTTTGAATCCAAAAAATATAAGGAAAAGTTTAATCAAGTGTATAAACAAAAAAAATACTACTTTGATTACGACACTATGCTAAAGCGCAAAGAAGAATTGCTGCAAGAAAAAAAACCGGAAGAATTGTAATTTTACTCTTTAGTTTCTCCTTAAAACTCTAATAGGCTCCTCAACAGAAGTAACCGAGGCGCTGGAAGCTCCACTTTCCCCACAGACAGGGCAGGTTCCGGTGACCCTCACAAAATTACCATTGGGCCACATCCCGCAATCTGTTCGATACCCCTGCCTTCCCAATACCGCCGGGCAACGCTCATAAAGCAGGTGATGCCCCTCATATGTCTGACAACCATCACTGGTTCTTTCACATTCCTGGCAAATAAATTTGGGCGATATCTGTCCATCATTAACCTCCAAGTAGTCTATAAACTCTACAGCACCATTACAATCCACACATGCAGCCCCATCAAGCTGGGCAAAATCTATCATGCGGAAATCGGGCAAATTATTTTCGTCATTTTCAAATTTCCACGATTCAGGTTGAAATGCCAACCGAGGAATATCTCCCGGAACAACTTTCTCAATGGAATAATAAAATTCTTCTACAAGGTCCGTAGTTTGAGAGCCAAATCGCGATTCTCCCAGAGGAACTTCAAAGCCTTGAAAAAGCGGGAACGTAATTATAAAAAAGAGTATGGCCCCGGAAATTATTATTCCCAAACCCATGCCTGCTACGGCACCTGCCAGGCGATCAAAAATTCGTATTGTTTTAAAGTATGTGACCAACCCCACCAATGAACCTAATACAGCAACTACCGTATAAGTTACAAAAAACACAAATATAAAAGAAATGATATCTGCTATGCCAGAATCAATTTCCAGAGTATCTATTAAAAAGTTGCTTCCCAGGGGATAATAAATAGCAGCAAAACTTAACCCCAAAGCCAGACCAATAACCTGGGTAAGGGTCTGTATTAAGCCGGAGCGAAAACCGCTTAACATGATCACAAAAACAACTAAAATGATTAATATATCGACCCAGTTAATATTCAAATATCAACCCCCTATAAACTACTGTATACATAAGCTTTAATAGAATAGAACATTTTTTGACCCTGTTTCTTTTAAGCAGCAATTCAGTTATTATTTCCCACTGTGTGAATTTTTAACCTTCTTCTAAAACCTTTTTAGTACATCATCTTAATTATATTACCTTTTAGCTTAATAATAAAGTTAGTATATACACCCTATTGACCCTTTTGGACTGAACATTCTTCCAAGTGAGTTATCTCTTCAGAAATAAACCATAAGAAGTGTTCATAAAATAATATTGGTGAATATCTTTAAGGTGAAATGGAAAATAAATGTGTATTAATTGGCATATTTAAACTATAATAATATTAGCAGGAAAAATCTTAAATTATAACTGAGAAAGGAATGGGTTAAATGAAAACTACCCTGTCTAAAATAATTCTGGTGGTGATTATTGCCATCCCTATTGCTTACCTGTTATTCGTCAATGTAGGTTTGCAAGAAGAACAAGAAGAACACGATGAAACCATGCCTTCAAACGCTGAAGAAAATCAAGAGGAAGAGTCTCCCGCACCGGACAACAATAATGACGAATTAGAAGTATATCTTTTTTTCGCAGACAATGAAGCGGTAGAAAAAGACGAACAGGGTGAGTATGGTTACTTAAGGCCAGTGGAGCGGATAATCGATCCTGTTTCAGGGCAAGAGGACCAATTAAATAAAACAATAGATGAATTAATTGCAGGCCCCGGAGAAGATGAGCAGGGCGTTGCCTCTACTATGCCACCTTCCACCCAAATCATAGATGTAGAAATTGAAAACAAAACTGCTACTTTTGATTTCAGCAAGGAGCTTATTGAAGAAAGTAGTGGTGGAACCTTGGGAAGTACAATCTTCCAGCAATCTATCATATATACAACTACTCAGTTTGATTACGTAGACAAAGTTATGGTAAAAGTAGAAGGCCAACCTTGGGACGATGGCCATGAGATCTGGGAGAAGCCTAAAGGTAGAGACTGAGAAATTTGAAATAGCTAATTTTTTTAGCCGGGGCCATGTCCGTGACGATGCCTTCGCCCCTCGCTCCTGCCGAGTTCATAAGTGCCGCCTTCAATCTTGATAGACTTGCCATAAACCAGGGAATCTGCAATTTTGGAGCGGGCAGAAGAAAGTATATACTGAAATGTAGTGCGAGAAACCTGCATCCGGTCTGCTCCTCCTTGCTGATCAAGCCCTTCTACATCCTTGAGCCTGATGGCTTCCAATTCTTCTATGGTAAGTGTATTTTCATCCAGTTCTCGTAAAGGCACACCAGCAGGCTTAAATTGAGTAACTTCCGGGACGTACTCCACATTACGCTTTTTGGGTGGTCTGGGCATTCCCGGGGCCTCCTTTCTCTAGTTTGCCAGGCTCTTATACAGGCAAAGTTTATTTAAAAATTCAAGTTTGTTCTCAACAACTTTAGTCTTAATACTTAATCACTTAACTATATTTAATCACATAAATCCGATTGTTTAAACATCTTTATGAAATCTAAAATAAAACGGACTTCCTTTTCATCACAATTTCTCAGGGAGCGCAGAACTGCTTGAACATTGGGATCCTGGAGCATGTTTCTCACTTCTGGAGAAAGCAGGTTCAATAATTCTTGCAAATTGTCTTCCTCGGCTATAAGATAGCAGGGAGATATTCGCAAAGCTTGCGACAGCTTTTCCAGGGTTTTCAAGGAAGGTTGAACTTTACCTTGCTCCAGCTGGCCGATCAAGCCCGGGGATAAATCTGTCTTTTGAGCCAGTTGAGCCTGGTTGAGCCCCTGCTCTTCACGAATATTACGCAATCTCTCCCCCAGAGAACCGGGAGAACCCATCAAGTTTTTAACAGGAATCTCCAGGGCAGAAGCTATCTTGTTTAGAGCATTCACTGAAGGAAAGACATTTCCCTTTTCTATTTCACAAATATAACTCAATGACAAGCCAGTCAAATTAGAAAGATCCTTTTGCAGCATTCCCTTTTCTTCCCGGTTTAAGCGGATACGTTGCCCCAGGTGTATACATTGACCATTCATGGATTCACTGCCTGACTCTCCTTTTTGAACAAAATCCTTTGAAGGTATATTCAGGGCATCGCTGAGTTTTTCGATAGTTTTTAGAGATGGTTTTTTATGGTCCCTTTCAATTTCACTTAAATAAGAAACAGATACCCCTGCCTTTTGAGCCAGTTCTTTTAAGGAGATATTCTTTTCTTTTCTCATTTCTCTGATTTGCCCACCATTAAACATGCCTTCTCTCCTTTGGGGTTACAAGTCTAATATCATTTCCGGCGGAAATTTAATCCGCACATCTTTGCTCAAGCTGCTCTTACAAGATAATATTTCCTGATATTCTTGATTACCCTCTTCTGATATTTCTATTTTGCACCTGCCACAGGAGCCATCACCACCGCAAGCATTCTTAAAATAAATCCCTTCTTTGTTTAATGCTAGCATAATATTAAGACCTTTGGGCTGGCTTGTTTCTAATCCCCAGGGTTCTATATAAAGGGATACATGTTCCTGGGACCGGTTTGCTTGCATATTACCTACTCCTTTCACTTTCAACATACTACTTATTAACTTAATAATAATGTATTATATAAAGTTTTCCCATTTTAAACAACAGCACAACAGCAGCCTCATAATTTCGCTGATGGCGAATAATTGGAGGGTCACGGGGAGATAGGGTCATGGGAGGACGGTTGTTCTGTGACATATGATCGATAACTTTTCATAAACGTACTATTTAGTAGCTCACAAAAGAACCGTCCCCCTGTGAGATTACCCCTCTATTTAACTGAGATAGTTATCTATAAAACTTGCCAGATCTTTTTTATTCCGAGCACCGGTAACACTATCCACAGCTTCACCGTTTTTAAAAATCATAAGGGTAGGCACACCCATTACATCATACTGAGAGGGTATATTGGGGTTCTCATCGATATTTACTTTCACTATCTTTACCTTGTCCCCATATTCTGCTGCCAATTCGTCTACCACAGGCAGGACCTTTTGACACGGGCCACACCACGGAGCCCAAAAATCAACTAAGACAGGCTTTCCTTCCTCCAATACTTCTTGCTGAAATTCTCTTTCTGTTACCTCCAATGCTTTTTCACTCATACTTTTTTCCCGAATAAATTCGGGAACTCACCTCCTTTTGTTTTTTTAGTTTTTCTGAATGAATCTGAAAAAAACTTTTACCGTTTAACTGCTTCTATAATACTATTATCATATTTCGCTGTCAATATGTTTTTTTTAAGTTTATAAATATGTCCTAATGATGAAAGTATTTTTATTAGTTGCTTGATATACGCCCAAAACTGTTTTATATTAAGTTTAAAAGAAATATTTAATAATAACTAAGCTACTCTTATCTTAAATATGTACGAAAAATAATTTATAACTAAGGATTGACTGCCCATGTATCATGAAGAAGTACTGAAACATTTTAAAAACCCTAAAAATGCAGGAAAAATTGAAAACGCTGATGGAATTGGAGCTATTGGCGATCCTTCCTGTGGAGATATTTTACGAATATATATTAGAGTAATAGACAACTACATTTCAGATATGAAATTTGAAGTTTATGGCTGTCCTGCTGCCATAGCAACTAGCAGCGTGCTTACTGAATTAGCAATAGGAAAAACTTTAGATGAGGCTTGGGAAATTACAGATGTAGATATATTAGAAGCCATAGGCGGTTTGCCAGAAAATAAAGAGCACTGCTCCAACTTGGGAGCAGAAGCTCTTTACGAAGCTATAATTAACTACATAGTTAATTACACATCTAAATTTTAGTTTACACTTTTTTCTAAGCTTTCCAACCTACTTACTAGGTCTGCCAGCATATCCTTAAGCTGCGATGCAGTTGCCTTGAGGTATTTTAATTCCTCGGCTGCATCGGGATGTTCCGCACTTGCCTCTTTACAAGGCGGTTCTTTGCTGGAATCATACGGAGAAGCATAATTATAAGGTGGCGCATGTTCCAGACCACAAACAGTTTTCCATCCACGGCCATATCCTGGTCTCCCATATCCGGAAGGTCGTTCACTTCTCCTGTAAGCGCCTCCTCTAAAGCCTCCGCTACCGGGAGCCCAATCTGTTCCTCTCTTCCAAAAACCGGGGCCAAACAAGTGTTTTCCTCTGGGCATAACTTTCACCTCCTTTACTCAAATATTTGTGGGGATTTTTAAAAACCTTGACGCCCGCCGGGAGTCCCTCCACGACCTTTACCCGTTCCCAGCAACTGCTCTAAAAACCTGAGCACTACATTGATAGTAGGTTCTCCAGTATTATCGTGAGAGTTTTCCGATGCATTTCTGGCAAAGTTTTCTCTTCCATCCTGAGCAGCGCAGCGTGATGTATCTATATTATAGAAAAGTTATTGACATATGTCAATAACTTTTTGGTGACAAAACTTTTTGGTGATAAAAAGATAAAATACCCGACCCCCTCCCCCAACCCCCTCCCGCCAGTGGAGGGGGCTATATATATGTCCCCCAATGGTGGGGAATATTGCTACCCCCCCCTATTAGTGGGTAATATATATATCCAGCAAGGGAGGGGGCAATATTGCTATCCCGCCAAGGGAGTGGGTCGGGCAATCTATAAGTCTAGCCAAGAGGGGGTAATATGTATGTCCCCCTATGGTGGGGAATATTGCTATCCTACCCCTATAGTGGGTAATATATATATCCAGCAAGGGAGGGGGCAATATTAGGTTATATTTTGTTTCGTATCTTCAGGCTGACGGGGTTTGTTTCGCCTCCGATAAAGCACCACCAGGAAAACTATAACCCCGGCAGTTACAATAAAAGGAATTCCCCACAGTATTGCTGCGGCAATTCCAACCATTACTGCTGAGAAAAACTGCCACCCTTCTACTAAAGAAAATGCGAATTCTTCCCAGATGTTATCCGGAGTTTTTAAGCCCCCAGCAACAGCTTCCCTTTGTTCCACGGTAATATCAATATAAGAATAATCCGTAATGCTATCATAATACTGTAGTCTGCCTTCCATGCTTTCAATTTCCATCCTGATCCTTTCCAATTCGCCTTCTACTTCCAACATTTCTTCTACATTCTCTGCATCATCTAACATTTCCAGGTACCTTTCTTCTTGGGCTCGGTAAACTTCTTTGCGCCTCTGTATATCAACATATTCCATAGTTATATCTTCGGAAGTGCTTTCTTTTTCCTGCAGTCCATCAACCTCACCCAGGGCTTCATACAGCGGTTCAAATTCTTCACTTTCAATTTTTATTTTTAAGTGACCCCGTACTCTTTCATCAATTTTTCGAAGCGAAGAATCCTGAATGTAACCCTCATAATCTTCTACTACCTCTTCTATTTCTTCCAACTTGGCTTCCACATCGTCACTAATATATTTTATATCTCCTTCTTTAACCACTCTTTCTTCTACAGCTTCTTCCTCTGGGGAAGCATCAGCAGTAGTTTCCACAGCTTCTTCCCCATATTCATCAACATAATCGGCATCTTCTCTTTGTACATATGGTTCTTCTTCCGGTCTCTCAACAGCTTCATCACCAGGCATCACGTCAAAGACTCCGGTTGCAACTTCCCCCGGGCCACAACCTGTAACCCCCCAAAACAAAACTACCGAAACCATGAATAAAGCCAGGATAACCAGCAAAAGTGATCGCTTCATAATAAATCCCCCTCTTTTTGATTACATTCAAATTAGCTGTTTCATAGTACAGACGCTAATAACCTTATGCCGGTTCCCTTTATAAAAAATTTCTCAATTATATAATACTCGAACCAGGAACTGATTAACGGGGACATTCCTCCGGAGGAGGGTCCTATCTTATTCCCATCGTAAGCGCATACTACTGGCTTAGGCCGGTATCTGAAGCATCAAAAGGAACTTCACCGGTGGAGAGTACTTCGTCCTCAGGATAACGCAGGAAAATAATTAATCCAATCAGGATAACCAGAGAAGCTACGGGGCCGGTAAGCTGGAGCCCTAATGTGGTGCCAAAAATTTGGACTAACCCGGTGGTTACAACAGTGGAGAGACCCAGATTGAGCTTCTGGACAAATCCTTGGGCTCCAAAGTACATCCCCTCTCTTCTCTGTCCGGTTATGTTTTCTTCCATATCAGAGATAGTAGCTACTATGGCATCAGGTATGATCAAAACGCCGGCAATAGCAACACCGGCCATTCCCATTACAATGTACCACAGAGCAAATGGTGAAATTCCAAGGAAAGGTTCATTCATAAAGTAAATGAAGGGTAAAAATATTACAAAAACCAGCATACTGAAGATCATGGAGAACTTTAAGCCCTTTTTCTTGGCCAAAAAGTTAACAAGGAAAAATGCTACTACTGCGGTTCCCCAGGCCAGGAATGCCTCAGGTGATTCCTCCGTTGGCATTCCCAGGATTTGAGTGACGTAAAGAGCCATATTTACCGTCAAGATGTTAAAGCCAAACCACAAACCCACGTTGCCGGCCAAATAGATGAGGAAAGCACGGTTTTTTAATGTGGTTTTCAAAGATTCCATGAGACCCAGGGTAGCAGGCTTGGCGTCTGCATAGTCTTTTTCTTTAATAAAAGCCGGTATATAAAGGAATATCAGGGCTATTATGCCCATCACCCAGATCATTCCATGGTAACCAAACATGGCGATAACATATCCGCCCCCGCCCATGGCGATACCGGAACCTAATAAAGTAAAAACTGCCTTAGAAGTAGATAGGTCCACCCGATCCTTAATGCTGCGAGCCAGTTCTGGCAATAAAGCCAGGTACGGGCAAACATAGACGGTAAACATAAAGAAAAACAACCCTAAAAAGAAAAGTAGATATACCGAATTCCAGAGAGATTTTTCAGCAATCGGGGGATAGAAAAGGGCCATGAAAGAAGCCACATATATAATGCCACCGGCCAACAAAAAAGGCATTCTTCTTCCAAACCGGCCGGTGTGATTGTCAGACAAACGAGCTACCAGGGGGTCAGCAACGGCATCCACTACTCTGCCTCCAAACATGATAAGGCCAAAGATAATGGGAGGAATGAGGGCTTCTCCATAAATATCTTCGGTAGTGTAAAAATATATAAGCCACATGAGCACTATTCGTTCCAGCATGCTCCAGCCTGCTGCTCCCGCTCCGTAGGAAAGTTTTCCCCACAAAGGTAGTTCTTTTATCATAACTTCCCTCCCTCGGATGCTATGTGCCACCTTCATACATATAAATCTTCAAGAATTAATATCAAATCCCGTATTGCCCTCTAAAAATATCTCCTTAATAAAGAGTTTCCTCTATTTCTTCTTCGCTTTTAGGCCATAACTCTTGCCCGGCTATCTCCTGCTCAGGCAAACGGTTCTTATATAAATACGCAAATGACAAAATAAACAGAACAATACCTGCTGCCAGGAATATTCCCATGCTGGTAGCTGTCTCTTCAATTTCCAGGACCTGCACTACTACTGCCGAAGAAGTATTGAATCCAAAATGCATAAGGATCGGCGCCCACAGAGAATCTGTCCAAACATATATCAATCCTACCAGAATTCCCAGAATAAAAGCGTAAGAAGATTGAAGCACATTCATGTGCATGGCTCCAAATATTGCAGCCTGCAAGATTAAAGCCGCCACCAAGGGGAGATCTTGCCGCATACGGTTAAAAATGAGTCCCCGGAATCCAATTTCCTCAACCAGGGAAGCTACCAAACCCAACCCCAAAATGGAAACTAGAATGTGTTGCCGGAACATGGGCTCCAGCAACTGTTGATGCTCGGGGAAGTATTGAGGCAACTGAGTAAAATACATAATTGCCGCAAAAAAAAGATAAAATCCCACTCCTGCCAACAAAGAGAAAAGCAAGGTCGGCGCAGAAGCTTTTTTAAACCGGCAATATCTAAGCATACTATCTTTCTGGTTCTTAACCGCATTGCGGATTAGAAAAAACAACCAAAAAAATAACATCCCTAAAATACCGCCCAGTATGGCTATATAGATCATATTGTCCATAATCAATTCATTATAAACTTCGGGAGTTAGTTCCATACCCATAAAAGCCTGAGAAAAACTAACAATAAATCCAAACATTGCACCACTGATCATCTGGGCCAGAAAAAACAAAATTACCACTGCTACTACGAAACCTAACATGCGTCCATATCTACTAATTTTTCGCACCCCCATCTAATTTTAAAATCTTTTTGACATACTCCCACAGCTAAAACAGTGGGCTTTCTGCTTGTTTTTCTTGTAACTGCTCAGGTATTGTCGGGAAAAGAGTAAAAACCCCCCCACCCCTCCCCTCCCCCTTCAAGGGGGAGGGAGAAAAAAGCAACAATATCAATGAATGCTCCTTCTTATGACTGCTTCCTCTTATGAATGCCTCTTTTTACGACTGCTTCTTCTCACAATATCTTTGGCCTAAGCAGTCAAAATTCTTTCTAAGCAGTCACAATTCTTTCTAAGCAGTTACAATTCTTTAAATATACTGTATGTATTATATATTTCAAAATAGAATGGGGCAATAATAAGATTACCGTATGTTAAAAAAATCATATTCCATTTTTATCTAAATTATTGAATTGCCATACAAACTAATTTATAACGCAAATTTTCCCCAACTTTACTTTTTTTCTTTCAATAAAGTTGCCGAACCAATTGCTCCCAGGAGGGCCACTGCTGCGGCCAGCAGAAAAGCGGGAGCAAAAGAACCTGTAAAATCAGCAATGCTTCCGCCGGCCATTGGGCCCAGGGCTTGGCCTATACCAAAAAAGAGGGTGATAAAGCCAAGAGCTGCCGGGGCAAACTTGGCCCCAAGCATATCACCGCAGGCAGCAGCCATGACTGCTGGAATGCTCCAGGCCGTTAGCCCGTAAAGAACCGCTGAAATAGTAAAATAAATAGAAGCATCCCCCAGGCCAAATAAGCTAAAAGAAACGCAGTGAATCAGAAAAATTATAACCAGCGTGTTTTTTCGCCCAATGATATCAGAAAGACTTCCCCAGATAATACCGCACAAAAGACTGACCCATCCCATTATCATGTACAGATTCCCGGCTTCTGCAGCAGTGTATGTATATTCCTGCACCAGAAAATTTACGAAAAACGTCATATAGATTATGTAGGAAAAACCAAAAGCTGAATACACAAGGCCCAAAAACCATACCGGGGCAGATAAGTAAACTTCTTTCCAGGAAGGGGACTTTTCATTGCTGCTCGATGCAGAAGCCACCTCTCCTTCCTGGTTATTATTATTTGTTTTTTCTTCTACTACAGGCTGCATTCCCATTTCACCGGGATTGTTGCGCAAAACCAGGTACGCAGCAACAGCCATAAAAAGGGCTATCCCGCTAAATATATACCAGGAAATACGCCAGGCCGGGTCACCATATTCGGCAATGAGCCAGGGCACCATTAATCCAGTAAAGATCAACCCCATAGAAGAACCTGCTACAGCAATGCCAGAAGCCAACCCCCTCCATCGCCGGGAAAACCATGCAGCCCACAAACCCATCACCGCCACGTTGGCTGCGCCGCTGCCCAAACCGGTTATTCCCCTCCAAACTGCTACGGGCAAAAAGTCGTCTGACAGGCCGGTAAGAAGCATTCCCCCTCCTGCCATAATCAAGCCCATGGTAACCACCAACCTGATACCTATGCGGGCAGCCACGGCTCCACCAATAAGGGCAAAGGCCAGATATCCGGCCAGATTTGATGTAGCCAGCGCACCAGCCTGTGTATTATCCATCTCCAGTGAAATTTGCATCTCCGGCAGGACCATGGAATAACCATAGCGGGCCAAGCCCAGTGCGCCAAACACCACCAGGGTCCCCATAATTAAAACAATCCATGAATAATTGCGATGGACAAAATTATTTGCAGGCATAGTTTAGACTCTATCACCCTTGCTATTTATTATATCTTCATGATTTTTTCTGCTTTTGAGAAGTTAGACATATTGAGCAAGCTATCCTGCTTTTTTATCTATTCAATTAAGATTTAAAAAAAGGAATTTGACAAAAAATCTGGAATTAATTTTCATGTGTCTAACAACTAATAAGGACCAGAGAAAGAGCAGATTTAGTGAACTTAGAAATACATAGCATACATAGCAGAATAGCAGGAATTTAACTTAATGAGGTGAGACTTTGAAACCCAGTTTGCCGTTGAGCCGAGCTATTGCTTATGCCGTAGGCCAATTAGGATGGTCCCTGGTAATTGGGATCGTAATTAACTTCTTGGTTTATTTTTATCTCCCTCCTGAAGGAGCAGGCTTGCCCCAATTGGTCCCCGAGGTTTACTTTTTGGGATTTATCTCTGTTATCGGGGTTATTACCATGGGTGGGCGACTGCTCGATGCCGTTACCGATCCCTGGATTGCCAGCCTTTCCGATCGTTCTTCTGCCCGGATGGGCAGGCGGATAGCTTTCATGGCTGTAAGCGGTTTGCCCATGGTCTTGCTCATGTTTTTGATTTTTAACCCACCTCATATGACAGTAACTACCACTAATTTGATCTGGCTAACTGTTACCGTATTCTTTTTCTACATATTTTTCACCGTTTACCAGGTTCCCTACACAGCCCTGGTAGCAGAATTGGGTCACAATCCCCAGGAACGGTTAAATCTCTGCACATACATTTCAGTTAGTTTTTTTGTGGGCCAAACCGTTTCTGCCCAGGCCCCCGTATTATTCGGGATGTTCCAGGAAATGTTCGATCTCTCCCGCCTGGAAGCAGTGCGCATGACTTTCGGTTTGCTGGGACTGGCAGCCCTGATATGCCTCTATGTGCCGGTAATTTTTGTTAACGAAAATAAATACAGTATTGGCGAGCCTTCTACAGTTCCTCTGCTTGAATCTCTAAAATTAACTTTTAGCAACAAAAGATTTGTTATATTTGCCGTATCCGATTTAATCTACTGGATATTCATGACTATGCTCCAGACCGGATTGATTTATTATGCCACTGTCCTTCTGCGTCAATCGGAAGATTATTACTCCTTCATATTTTTGTTAATGATGGGAGGTTCTTTCCTCTGTTATCCATTTGTAAATTTAATAGCTAAAAGAGTCGGCAAAAAACCAGTGCTAGTGTTTTCCCTGGGGCTTTTTGCTTTTTCCCTCCTGTTAACCAGCCAGTCCGGGCAGGAATGGATCCCCCTTCCCCTAGAAATGCAAGGGTACCTTATCGTGCTGCTGGCTTTTTTCCCTATTGCCGCTTACGGCATATTGCCCAACGCCATTGTAGCAGACATAGCCGAGCACGATGCTCTGCACACCGGCAGCCATAGAGAGGCAATTTATTTTGGTGCCCGCAGTTTTATGATGAAGCTGGGACAGATGATTGCCATGCTGGTCTTTACTTCTCTCCTTGTTTTTGGGAGGGACATTGGAGATGACCTCGGGATCAGGCTTACAGCACTGGCTGGAGTGGGGTTTTGCCTGTTGAGCTTGTTTTTCTTGAAACGTTATGATGAAGAAAATCTTCTAAAAGAAGCTTCTACTCGGAAAACAGAGGAGGGATTAAGATGATTAAAATAGCGATGATTGGCGCCGGCAGCGTGGTATTTGCCAACAACATACTGGGAGATTTGTTATCCTATCCGGAATTAAAAGATAACCTTGAAATTTACCTGATGGACATCGATCCAACCCGACTGGAAGTATCCGAAGGGTATGCCTTGCGGCGTATTGAATATGAAGGCGCCAACGCTGATGTAAATGCTACTATGAAGTTGAGCGAAGCATTAAACGGTGCAGATTATGTGATAAATATGGTCCAGGTGGGCGGGCTTGAGGCCACCCTGGTTGACTTTAACTTGCCAGCAAGCTATGGATTGAAACAAACTATAGCCGACACCCACGGAGTGGGAGGCATATTCAGAGCAATGCGGACGATTCCTGTGGTGCTTGATATATGCAAACATATGGAAATATACTGCCCGGATGCCCTTTTGATCAACTACTCCAACCCCATGGCCATGAACGTGTGGGCCGCCTACCAGGCAAGTTCAGTGCAGGTAGTGGGACTGTGCCATAGCATACAGTTAACTTCCGTAATGCTTGCCAATCACATAGATATCCCCATACCTGAGCTCAGGTACAAGGCAGCAGGCATTAATCACCTCTGTTGGTTTTTGGAGCTATCCCACCAGGGAGAAGATGTCTATCCCCGGCTTTTTGAAGCCATTAAAGATCCGAATATATATAATTCCGACAAGGTGCGCTTTGAAATTATGAAATACTTCGGTTATTTCGTATCAGAATCCAGCGAACACATGGCCGAATACGTACCTTACTTCATTCCCAGGGAAGAACTGATCGAAGAGCTTAACATCCCCATTAACGAATACATCAGGCGCTGTGAAGAACAGGACAAAGAGTTTGAAAGAAACAAAAAAATTGCCCGGGGCGAGCAACAAGTTCCCCAGCACTTTAGAACATTTGAATATGCCGCCCCCATTATCTATGCCATGGAAACCGGCCAACCCCATGTGATTTACGGCAATGTGGAAAACAGAGGGATAATAACTAATTTGCCAGAGGGTTGCTGCGTAGAAGTTCCCTGCCTGGTCGATAGTAACGGCATTCAACCTGTCCATGTGGGCAACTTGCCTCCTCAACTGGCCGGGCTTAACAAGAAGCATATCAGCGTTCAGGAATTAACTGTTAAAGCTGCCATAGAAGGAAAGAGAAAATATGTTAATTACGCTTGCCAGTTAGACCCATTGGCATCATCGGTTTTAACCTTGCCTCAGATCAACCACCTGGTTGAAGATATGTGGGAAGCTCATGCCCAATATCTGTCAGGGCCATACCCCTATTACGCATGATAGGTGAATTCTTCTTCATCCAGGGAACAGGAGGATTGATGATCATCCGGGTTGCCTTCATCCCATATGGGAAGTTCGACATAAAAAGTGCAACCTTCATCGGAAT
This sequence comes from Syntrophomonadaceae bacterium, assembly GCA_003554535.1. Next base: position 19,542 of record PWGT01000173.1, read on the forward strand.
TGTTCCGGGCCCATAATCTACCGCCGTGCCTGTTTACAATTTCTTTACTAATATATAATCCCAGGCCCATTCCTTCTTTAGCCTTTTCGGGCACTTCCTCGGTAGAAACAGCCCGGTAAAAACTATCAAATATTTGAGCCAGGTGCTCCTCGGGAATACCCACTCCTTCATCCCTGATTGCAATGATCGCTCTTTTGTCTTCTTTATGCAGCGAAACCTGGATCCTCTTGCCCTCCGGAGTGTATTTAATGGCATTGTTCAGTAAATTGCTCAAAACAATCTCCAGCCGCGCACTATCTCCTTTAACCCATACATGCTTGCAGCCATTTAAATTTAAAGCAATACGGTGCTTGGAATAACCGGCTTGAACCGCGCTAGTTAAACTGCTTACCAGTTCAGCAAGATTAACCCGTTCCCAGTTATAATTTAATTCATGATCTTGAAAACTCTGTTCTTTAAAAGCTTCTAATACTTGGTTTAGGACGTGAGAAAGACGATCAATTTCCTTTTCTTGCAATTCCAGTAAACTTTCTATTTCTTCAACAGGCCGGCCTCTGTTTATTCGCTGGCGAATTAGAGAAATGACTCCCTTGATACTTGACATGGGGTTGCGAAGCTCATGTGCGCTAAGCTGCAGGAAAAGGCGCTGGTTGTTTTCCAGCTGCTTGCTTTCGGTGATATCAATACAGCTGGCCATAACTCTTTCTGCACCATCAATATTAATAGGGTTTAGCCTCACTTCTTCCCATATATATTCCCCTGTCTTAAGCCTGGTCAACCATTCAAATTGCTGCGGCCCTTCATTGACTGCACGACGTAACATTTCTCTAGCATCATGAAGAGAATAGGGAGATTCAGTGATAAAAGAAACTCTTTTTAATTCCTCAACAGAATTGCACTTATGAGTTCTTAAGGCCATTTCGTTGGCATCAATAATCTCACCGGTATCTTTATCATGGATCATAATAGCGTTAATAGATTTATCAAACAGAGTTTTAAACTTTTCTTCATTTTTTTTGAGTTGATTTTGATATAACCGAAAATTATCTATAGCTGCACCCAGCCCAATCCCTAAAAAAGCGTATACAATTATAATTAAAACCACGTTAAAAAGTTGATAATCGTACGGTGAAAATAAAGGATATAAAGAGTAAGCAATTATCATAAAAAAGAAGGAGGCCAAACCTCCCTTAATGCCCCAATTTAATCCGGAGAATGTAACCAGCAAAAGTCCTAATAAAGCAACGTATAAAGAGGGAAGGCAAAAACACAATATTAATATTGTTATGGGCAAAATAATTGCCAGCAATAACTTGCTTTTCTTGTTGAGTGATTTAACCCTTTTATTTATGTCCATTAAATATATGGGCAAAATCAAAACTCTCCTCTAAATTATTTTGGCTACTAAATTCAACATTTTTTTACAATATCCCTTCACCAATTAAAAATTTATTATAGATCCGCCAGCGACTTTATTCCTACCAACTTAATTACTGAGTCTTTGAATCTCTTCCAAAATATCCTCCAGCATAAATGGTTTGGTAAATAAAGACTGGTATGAATTTTCGGGTGGGAAATCTTCAGAGTTTTTTTCAAACCCGGTTATGACTATAATTGGTATCTCTTCCAAGCGAGGGGTTTGCCGGATTTTATGAATAATTTCTTTACCGCTAACTCCCGGTATTCTCAGATCCACAAGCGCCAAATCAAAAGGAATCTCAGAGTCTACCATTGCCAAGGCTTTATCTCCGTCCATTGCCGTATGTACTTCATATCCCTCTTCTGATAAAAATTCCTCCATAATCATTACAATCGAAGGCTCGTCATCAACAACCAATATTCGCTTCATTGCCAGTCTCCTTCCTCTGAATAGTAAATTGGAAGCTTGATATAAAAGGTGCTACCTCTTCCCGGGTTGTTTTCAGCCCAGATACTTCCCCCGTGCCTACTAATAATTTCCTTACTGAGATACAATCCCAACCCCATGCCACCGGGATCTTTCTCAATGAAATTTTCACTGCGGAAAAAACTTTTAAAAACATGATGCAAATGTTCTTCCGGAATTCCCACCCCTTCATCTTGAACTTTTATAACAGCCCAATCTTTTTCGGTTTGCATGGAAATTACTATTTTTCTTCCATCTGGTGTAAATTTAACTGCATTGCTAATGAGGTTTCTTAGTACATCTTCCAGCCTTTCAGGATCTCCATTTATCCAGATTTCGTCTTCCACATTCATATCCAGCTCAATTTTGTGGTTGGAACTCATAGGCTGGGCAGCTATAACCACCCTACTTAAAATCTCCCCCAATTCTAATACTTGCCACTTATAGTTTAATTCCCTAGATTGCTCGGCCTGCTCCTTAAATACCTCCATAATTTGATTTATTATATTGGAAAGACGATCGATTTCTCTTTCTGCATGACCGAGAAATTTAGTTGCCTCCTCGCTTGGCTGGCCTTTTGCCAAGCGTTTGCGCACCAGTGAGAAAATTCCTCTTATGCCTGTCATTGGGTTGCGCAATTCATGGGCGCAAAGCTGGATAAAATGTCGCTGATTTTTTTCCAATTGTTTGCGCTCAGTAATATTTATACCCGTGCCCAGAACGCATTCCTCACCGTCAATATTAATAACGTTTGTTCTTACTTCTTCCCAGATATAGTCTGCATTTTTAGTCATACTCAACCACTCGAATTGTTGAGGCCCTTCCAGGTAAGTTTTTTGAATCTTTTCCAGTGCTTCATTAAACGAATAAGGAGACTCCTGCCTGAAAGTATCCTTTTTGAGCTCTTCTAATGAGTTATATCCATAGGTTTTAAGGGCTACTTCGTTGGCATCAAGAATTTCGCCGGTATCCTTATCGTGTATCATAATAGCATTACTGGATTTATCAAAAAGCGTTCTAAACTTTTCTTCGCTTTTTTGTAAATTTTCCTCTGTCTTTTTCCTTTCGGTTATATCAATAAAAAAAATCAAATGAAGAGATTTGTTAAGATTTACACTGTATAAATCAAACCACCTTTGTTCTTCTTCTGAAGTAACAGCCAAAACCTCAGTGCTGGCATATCCAAAGCTCTTCAATTTTTGCAAAATATATTTAAAATATTCAATCCAATTGTTATCAGCAATATCACATACATTAAGACCTATAAGATTCTTTCTTGTATAGCCCAGCAGCCTGAACCCACGGGGGTTAGTATCAACTATATACCCTTCTGTATCAATAACATGGATCCCCATAGGAGCATCATCTATATACTTTCTTAATAAAGTCTGGCTTTCTTGCAACTGATTTTCTATTCGCTTGTGCCTGGTAATATCTCTAAGAACGGTGATTAAATAATTGTCTTCAATATATAAAGCAGTAATTTCATACCAGCGATTTAAAGGTTCAGAATAAGTTTCAACAAGGATTCTGCTTTTTTCGCTGAGGGCCTTTTCACATAAACCAAACCAGTCAAAACCCAGGTAACGTATACTGGACAAAACATCCTCTATATTTTTACCTATAATTTCCTCCTTGCTGGCTCCAATCAGCTCCTCAAAAGCTTTATTAACACTTATAAATTCAAAGTTAAGAGCATTACCAGCTTCACTCCAAATCACACGATGAGAAGCGTGGGCATCAGGTAAATTTTCTAAAAACAAGTTATACTTTTCTGCCTCTGACAGCATGAAGCTCACCTCTTGCCTGGCTCAATCCTTGAATACCACTTCCATATTCGCAGGGCTTCTTCTCGTTCCACATCAACAACCTGGAATGACTTCCCAGCCGGAGAAGACAATACGGATGCTTCAATTGAACAAAGTTTGCTCCAACGCTGCAAAGGGTTAGCGGAAATTTCAAGAGACTGAAGATGAGATTTTTTAATAAGAATCCGGTAACGATTTATACCTCTAAAGCTCATGACCAGCTGGTTATCTACAATTGCGGTGCCACCTGCCCGATAACACAAAACGCCATAAATGATCGCCGGAATTAACAGTAAAAATGCAAACTGACCATAAGGAACCCACTGTAGGGGAACAATCAGCAGCAGCGAAAATAACACAGCTCTTAACACGTAACGTTTTAATGCGCGGGCTGGTAACCTGTTTAAATGATCAGGCACCTCATATTCGGGCAAAATTTCTCCTAAAAACTCTTTTAGTTTCCGGCGGCGCATTAGAGGATAAAGCATAGTTACATATTCCTGGTCTTGGGAACCTCCACCGGCAACCTCCGCTGCCAGGCTGCAAAGTCCAAAAGGTTGCCGCAGCAGGCCATCCTGTATAGAAATTGCCTGCAAGCGATGCAATTTTAAAGTTACCTGTTTGCGCTCGATTATCCCCCAGCCTATTTGCAATTGGTCTTGACTGCGGTAAAGGGTAAAATCGGCATGCTGCACCATAAAAATAGCTATAGAGATCAGCCACGATAAAATCAGCAAAGATAAAACTACCAATACAATAGTTCCCAGAGCTGTGGAGGTTATCTGCTCCACCAAATAATCCCAAAAAGCATCGGGAAGCATAGGATAAGTTTGGGAAAATACAGCAGAAATGAGGGCAAAAAGGGTAAAAAACCCACCGCTTGTAGCACCGGCTAAAAACAAATCTCCCAGGGGAACCTTGTAAACGCTCCCTTCGCCTTCTGCCGCCGGTTCTTTATAAGCTTCCTCTTTTGTGTATATTTCTTTTGCAGCGATCTCAGAGCCTGTTTTTTCTTTTTGGGGAAAGCCTTCCAGGTTTTTTTTAATATTATTAGCTTCTTCCAGGGTTACCGCAGAAAGCTTTAACTCTGATTCCATTCCTCCACCGGCAGTTTCCACCTGAATAGCTGCTAAACCCAATAATCTCTGCAGAATACCAATCCGGATATTAACCGTTTGCACTCTTTCCTGTTTAATGGAACGCTCTTTTTTAAAAAGTATACCGGCTTTTATGTGTAAGTATCCTTCTTCGTAGCGGTAAGTATAATAAGCCCAGCTCAAAGCATAATAAATAAGCAATAGCACTAAAATACCGGGAACACCTACCGCTATTATAATTAAGGAACGGACAAATTCTCCATCCATCATTCCACCAAATGCAATAAATATTATCGGGAGCAGGAGCCCCTTGAGCCCATTCAAAGTTCCGGCCAGAATCATTAAAGGGTGCTGCCTTTTTTGCTCATACATCTTCATCACTCACCCGCGCTAAAGCTGATATTTCCCCTCGCAACTCTGCAGCTTTTTCGCGAGAGAGGGCAGGAATACGATGGTTAGTTGCTGCAGTGGAGATACGCAAAGTAGCCAACCCAAAATAGCGCATCACCGGGCCATGCTCGGTGTCAACATGTTGCACCCTCACTATGGGAATCAAGGTCCTGCGAACAATGATTATGCCCCGCTGTATATCTATCTCTTCTTCCCGTATCTCGTATCGCCAAAACCTCTGTTTGAGACGAGGGATAATTATTGCTTCTACAACTGTAAACCCTAATACAGCCAGCAGGAGGAGCCATCCCCACAATAAAGGCAAATCCCAAACTAGATTGCGTAAAACAAAATACGCTACCGGTATTAATAAAAGAGCCACTCCCAACAGCAAACCGCTAACCAACCAGGCTTTGACTGCTGTTGGATCAATTTTTTCCCGAGGCGCTACTTCCAATTCTATTCCCCCTTTGCCATTTCGACTAAAGCTCCGCTAACTCCGTTAATCACTTCAGCCATGCGGAAAAAGTCAAGTGTTTCAATGGTATCAGATTCCTGGTGGTAATGGGGGTTGCGTAAGAAACTTGTATCAGTAATCATTATTGCCGGGTAACCATGTTCCCAATAATTCTTATGATCAGAAAGCCCCGGCAAACCATGATAAGAAGAAAAAGTAATACCTTCTACTTTAACTTTAGAATAACGCTGCATGAGATTGGTAATCTTATTCGCCATTTTTGAAAA
>PWGT01000022.1 GCA_003554535.1 Syntrophomonadaceae bacterium
ACATAACCACAACCACGGCTACCAAAAGATTCTTTAATTAAAAGAATGACAAAATCAAACAGGAGGGCTGATCCACCTTATACAAGGCTAAGAAAGTGTCTTGACAACGTTAGCCACCGTACACCTCCTAGAGCTAAAATACTCCAGTCACAATATTCTTTTCTATCAGTTAACCAAGTGGAACATTTATTCTTTTTTTCTTTATTCCACATTAACTCTCAAAACTGTAGCTTATTTTGACATTTAGATTAAGGCTATCATGATGTGTAGTTAGAATTATAAATGAGGTGTGCTATGTTGTAAAATAATAATTTATTATGCTATTAATCAGTACAATTTATACATCTAAGTTTTAATAAGATTATTTTTGGCAAACTAGTAGCTTTGTTAGTCTTTAGCCTCCCACACAGTTTTACTTTGTTAAGATATTTCTTGTCTGCTAGCCCCCTTTTACCTCACACCTTTAGCTTGGGCATAAATTAATAAAGCCGATTATTTATGATAAACTAATCTTGTAAAAACAAAGCTATTTTTTAGGAGATCTGAAAATGGATATTATTCTTAGTAAAAGCAAAAAGGTAAAAACGGAACTTAAGCCTCTAGTAAAAAAGATTTATTTAGAGATTGAGCCACCTTGCTTAAATGATAACCAGGGGGACGTCGATCGGATAAAAAACAATATTATGAAACAGCTTCCACACTTAAAAGATGTCTACATCTCTCTACATCTTTTAAGATCTTTACCCTCCATTTGCCGGACAAGCAACTGGAAAGTAACTGTAACGTTACATGAACATGAAAAATGTGCTTGTATGATTAACATAATACCAGGGCAAGATACCCACAACTACTGGGGACTAGCAGCAGATATAGGAACCACCTCAATTGTGCTTTATTTAATAGATTTGAAAAATGGAAATGTCATCGATTTTGAATCAGGTTATAATCAACAAACCGATTTTGGTGAAGATATTCTTTCCCGAATTCAATTTGCCGAGGATATAGAAGGATTATCAGCACTACAAAGCAAGATAATTAATTCACTCAATATTATCATTAATTTATTATTAAACAAGAATAACTTAATATCAGAGGATATTCCTGTAATTTGTTTATCCGGCAACACAACTATGATTCACTTGTTTCTTGGTATAACTCCTTCCAATATAAGTCGTTCGCCCTATATCCCAGCAGTAAATGATCCAGGCTTAATTAAAGCACAAGATGTGGAGCTTAACATCAATCCTTTCGGGGTAGTTTATTGTATTCCAAGCGTAGGAAGTTACGTGGGAGGTGATATTGTTTCAGGTATTTTAGCTAGTGAACTTTATAAAAGCAAACAAATATCTGTACTAGTCGATATAGGTACAAACGGAGAAATAGTCTTAGGTAACTCAGATTGGATGGTAGCCTGTGCTGGAGCAGCTGGACCCGCTCTGGAAGGAGGTGTTGTCGATTTTGGAATGAGGGCAGAAGAAGGGGCTATTTCAAACATAACAATTATACCTAAAACAAAAGAAGTTAAGTTTAAAACTATAGGGGATACAAAACCTAAAGGGGTGTGTGGTTCTGGACTTATTGATTGTATCGCAGAATTGTTTTTAAACGGAATAATAGATAGATCTGGAAATTTTATAAAGGGGCATTCATTTTTTACTATTGTACCTGCTCATAAAACTTCACACGGCAAAGAGATTATTATCACTCAAAACAATATTAAGAATTTAATTCGCACTAAAGGAGCAGTAAATGCTGCCCTTGAGGTGATTCTTGAAGGTGTGGGATGCAAATTAGAAGATATTAGCAATTTCTATATTGCAGGTGCTTTTGGCCACTATGTTAATCCTGAATCAGCTATTATGATAGGTCTTTACCCCGATTTGAAAAGGGATAAATTTGTTCATCTTGGAAACAGCTCTATTGAAGGGGCTAGGCTTGCACTTTTATCAAGAGAGAAGCGTGACGAGATTAAAATTATTACCCGTAATATCACTTATATAGAACTTAACACCAACCAACAATTTATGAACAAATATACCTCCGGACTGTTCCTGCCTCATACTAATTTAGACGCATTCCCAACTGTAAAGCAAAAATTAGATAGTAACAAAATTGCTGAGTAGTAAATACGATCTTTATTTATTGTACTGGTTACATCTTTAAATAACGATATATGGTGCTTTTTAGTTTCTTTTAATAGAATAGTGGTTAATACCTTTAAGTTCGTTAAAGAGTTCATCACCGGGAATAACCTTAACATTGCTTGAATTAATTTCATTTACCCTGTCTTCAGCTATCTTTACCCATTTTTTTATCTATGTCCTTTTGTAAGGGATGTATGCTTACAAGTATTTTTTCGACTAATTCAGTCTTTACATCTATTGATAAAGATTCAATCATTGTAAGCAGATCATCGGCTTGAGAACCCATAAAATCACCCTCTTCCTAATATCTTTAGTATATTACTTTTTCATAATTATATCATAAACGTAGTGATATCGTGCCCGGGAGTTTCCTCCAGGACTTCGTCCTTCCAGAAACTCCCTCCAGGGGTACGACCCCTATCATGAATCGTCTTCCACCAGCTTCACGAAATCACCGTGCACCCAGCCTTCTTTTTGCTCAGGAGTTACAACCTCCAGCCACTCGCCTTCTGTGCCGGCAACCTCTAAAACCGTGCCGGAGCTGAGAACATCAATGATCAGGTAGGTTATTTCCGGACCTGCTCTTAAGTTTAAATTATCGGGGCCGGTATCGACAACAACCCGGTCCCCTGGTCCCGGACCCGCTGGTTCTTCATCCAAAGTTTCAGGGCTTTTAAGAATAGAAGCAACCCAGTTAAGGTCGCCTGGATAAACAATCGTTTCCCGGGCACCTGTCTCTTCATTTTCCAGTTCTATCTTTACTTCCCGGACTTCGTCACCTGCGGCGTCCAGGTAGTGGTAATAAACAGCAGTTACAAACAGTTCCGATGCAGCTATTAAGGCCTCACCGGGCATCTCTTCACCGGCTGATATCAGCAGGTAAAACTCTGTAAAGTTATCGTCATAGCTGACATCAACGAGGTAGGGATAGCGCCTGTACTCTTCCAGGCCAGACAACTTTTCCTCCAGGTTAGTTTTCGCCTCTTCATGCAAACTCTCTTTTACTGCAGGGGACATGTTGTAAACCAGCATATCATCTTCAATCGGTACAATTTCATTTACACCCTGTTCTTCTATAGCCCGGGTTGCTATCTCGTCAACATCCTGCCCGGCAAAAAGCGCCGCCGGCATGATTACTTGTATTTCCTCTTCTTCCGGAGATATGACCGCCATTAAATCCTGGAAAAACCAGAGTTCGCTGCGGCTGGCAACATAAAGGAACGCACCTGCAGCAGCTATTATGAGCACTAGTACCGTAAGGGGAAGCAACCACCTTTTCTTCCCTTCTCCTTCTTCCCTGTAGCTGCGCCTATCATTGTACCGGTCCATATTTTCTTCGGTCCTTTCATCGTTTTCAAACTGGGGATCATTTGATCTATCCATTCTGCTTCACCCCCTCAGGGCTATTATAAATAAAATTTGCAATTATGACCATATAGATTATGCGTCAGGAGCGCAATTTCTTTACATAGCGATAATCATCACATAAAAAATGGGGAGTTTTTTTATGAAAAATGGGGAACAGTATCACTTCTAATGGGGAGTTTACCCATATTAAAAACGCATAAGAATATATATACTTTTAGCCAACCTGTAAACTGTGACGTTTAATATTAAAACCTTGAAAAGGTTTTTAATATAAGTTTTCATTTCACCTCTTGGTATCTTGGTAGTTATTAAACAGATTTAATGTTTGGATATGCGGCATTACCTCAAAAGGCAAATATTTATCAGGCAAAGCAAACGGGCAGCATAAAAAGCTTATAAAAAAGGAGGCAATAAAGTTGAGTTTAAAAGTAAAAATGATCGCCCTGTTTTTGTTGGTTGGTATTGTTCCCCTGGCTGCTATAGCAGTAATCAGTTATATTATGGCCAGTCAAAACATTGAAGATGAAATTTATGCATCTATCGAAATGTTTGCCGATATAACTGAAGATCAATTCAATGACTATTTTGAAGGGCGGGCCAGTGACGGAAGGGTACTTGCCACATCCAGAGATGTCTACCAAAGCCTAAACATCCTTCAAGCAACACAGGAAGATCACACCTCGGCGAAGCAAGAAGCTTCAGAGGATGAAGCCGATGATGAAGAAACGGACGCAGATGAAAATGGCCAGGAACAGGAAGAACAAACTTCAATTGAGGGTGCAGGCGGAGACTTAAACCACCCGGCCTGGCAGGAAAGAGCAGCTATTCTTGACGATCTGATGACTGCTGCCGCCAGGGAGTACGGATTTGCCCAGCTATTTATCACCGATACTGCCGGCAGGATCGTCTATGATTCCCTTGGCGATATAGTTGGAGCTGATGTCTCCGGACGCGACTATATCCAAGGTTCGCTTGCCGGAAACGCTACCTGGTCGGAGCTGTTTTATTCCGATATTATCGATCAAAATGCCATGGTTATCTCCACTCCCGTTTACAGCGAGGGCGAAAGGGGTTCGCTGGTAGGTACTTTTAACATTATTTTTAACAACCAGGCTATTAACCATATAGTTCATGCCGGCTTAGAAAACCTGGGTGAAAGTGCTGACTCTTACCTGGTTGATGCCAACGGCCTGTTACTTTCCAATACCATGCTCGGTGAATACGCTTCCGGCGCGGTGCTCGAGGAAAGCATCAGCACCGATGGTGTTGAATTATTATCAAGCCCAATCAGGGAAGGCAATATGGATTTTGAATACCAGGATGAGTTTCCTGATTACCTGGGTAACATGGTTTTAAGCGCCGGGGAAGTGGTCATGATGGGAGGTCAACCGGTAGGCTTGATCGTGGAAATCGATTCCGCTGAAGCTTTCGCCGGTGTGGATGCATTGCGTAATATTATGCTTATAATCGGCGTGGTAGCAGCAGGCATAGTGGCGTTTACCGGTTTCTTTGTAGCCAGTGGTGTGGCCAAACCAGTCCAGGAAGTAGCTGCTATAGCCGGCAAGATAGCCGAAGGTGACTTTACCGTAGAATCGAAAATAAAACGCAAGGACGAAATTGGTCAGCTTTCGCAAGCATTTAACCGCATGAGTGAGAATTTGCGCACTTTGATTGGACAGGCTGTAGACGTCTCTTCAGGAGTTAACAGCGGCAGTGAATCTGTCTCTTCAGCTTCAGAGGAAATGAGCTCTTCTTTAGAAGAGGTCTCGGCTTCAACCAACGAATTTGCCAGCAATGCCCAAAACTTGAGCACCAATTCGCAGTCTATGGCCGAAGCCAACTCCAAGATCCTTGAACAGGCCGAAGAAGGCAACCAGGCCATTGAAGAAGCAGTTAACCAGATGCAGGTTATCAATAACCGGGTCAGTGAACTGCAGGATGTAATTCAAGAAGTTGACCAGCGCTCCAATGATATCGGCAAAATTTTAAGCGTAATCACCGATATCGCCGATCAAACCAACTTGCTTGCTTTAAACGCTGCCATCGAAGCAGCCCGGGCAGGTGAGCAGGGCCGGGGCTTTGCCGTCGTCGCCGAAGAAGTGCGAAAACTGGCCGAGCAGTCTGCAGAAGCAGCCCAGGAAATCGGAAACCTGATCACCTCCACCCAGGAAGAAAGCAAAAAAGCCCTTGATAGCATGACGGAAGGTGTGAAAGATGTGGAGTCTGGGACAGAGGTAGTTTCCAGGACAGGAGCAACTTTCTCTGAAATTTTAGATGCTGTAAAAGGCATCTCCAAGCAGGTGGAAGAAACAGCTTCAGCAGCCCAGGAATTAAGCGCCGGTTCTGAAGAGATGGCCGCTTCCATCGAGGAACAATCCTCAACCATGGAAGAGATGGCAGCAACAGCAGAAGAGCTCAGGGCTTCGGCCGAGAAACTGTCCCAGGAACTGAATAAATTCAAATATCAGTAAACCTTAAGATTGAGTGGTTTTACAAGAACTATATTAAAAAAGCAGGTTATTTGCTTTCACATAAAAGGAGGTCTTGGTTACATGGCGGAAATCGCAAATGAAGGAGAAACTCAACTGGTGGTCTTTATGTTAAACGATGAAGAGTTTTCCTGTGAAATTAAGAACGTAGCCGAAGTGCTTAAAATGGCAAAAGTAACGCCTCTACCCAGTTCTATTGAGTTTGTTGAAGGGGTCATCAACCTGAGGGGAGAGGTGATTCCGGTAATAGATTTGCGGAAACGATTCAATATGGCAGAGATAGAGCGAACATCAGATAACAGAATCATAATAGTGGAAGACCAGGAGCGCATGTTTGGCCTCATTGTCGATTCCGTTACCGAAGTAGCCCGGTTACCAAATACCCAGATCCAGGAAGCGCCAAACCAGGTGGCAGGAGGTCACACCGAACTAATAACAAGCGTTGGGAAAATAGACAACCGGATGCTCATCATTCTTGATATCGAACGGGTATTAAGACTGGATGAGCAAAAAGCCTTGGATAATATCTCAAAACCCGGCCGCGAAGCTATGACCGGGTAGAAGTCACCAGCAAAAGGTATGCATGATGAAACCATGAATAATGGGGACGGTTCTAATTATTACAAACCGCCCCCATTATTTCATACGGTCGACTTTTTATTTCCTCTTATGATAAGATAATTGCAAGTTATAAGGGTCAGCAAAAAACTTTCATGCAGGAGTTTAGGCCAATGCCAAAAGTAGCCCTGATCGGCGCAGGCAGCGTTGTCTTTGCCAGCAACAT
>PWGT01000175.1 GCA_003554535.1 Syntrophomonadaceae bacterium
AATAAAATCTTGGACTAACCTTGCGGCTAGCTCGGCATTAATTTTTCCATAGGCGATGAAAGGAAAGCCAGGCTTAGAAATAATTACCAGGGGCTCGGCATAGCAATGCCCTATGCAGCCCACCTCTTTTATTTCTGCATCCAGGTTTAGTTTGCTAATTTCCTTAATAAAAGCATCTTTAACTTTCCTGGCTCCAGCAGCCTGGCCGCAGGTGGCAGCACCTACGTATACTACAGTTTTATTTCTTAGCTTTTGCATTTTAGCATCCGCTTTCTCTTTAAGATATAAATATCGATTATTGAAAGTAGCTGTGGTCATGTTCACTTACTCCTTTTGGGGTCGCCTCCCGATTGCTATGGTGCAATGGGCTTCATCATATATTATATAAATATGTTGTTAAGAATAACAGGGAAGAAATTAGAGTTTTTTGATAAAATTCCCAACCATACCTATAATAAAAGTTTAATTTATTCTATATTAATTGTCAAATAAATCAAGGGGATGGTTTCTTCTTTTGATTCACTTTTGCTTCTCCGCTTTGCTAAGGAATCAGAAGAACTGTTTCATATAATTATGTGATTCGCGAAAAAACTGGGACGCGGGGACAGGTCCCTTGTCCCACTTTTGGGACAAGGGACCTGTCCCCGCGTCCCAAATGGTTAGAGTTCTTTCCACCGGGTGGTTTTGAATGCCAAAAGAATGAATACCACCGTAAAGCCTAATATTACCAGTAGGTGATGCAGCGCTTCACCAGGGTTGCCAAGGATCATTATATTTATTAGCCCTTGGTGAAAGTGGTAAAGTGGTAACACTTCAGCTATACTCTGGAGGTACTCCGGCATCATTTGCACAGACCAGAAGGCCCCGGATAGAAACATCATAGGGAAGGCAATGGCATTTCCGGCACCACTGGCAGCTTCCACGTCTTTTATAAAACCGCCTAATACCATACCTATCGCTGAAAAGGTTATAGCTCCCACCAAGATGAAACCCACAGCATAGATATCTGGAAATACTCTTACATTAAACAAAATCATTCCGATTAAAATCATGATAGCGGTTAAGACAAAAGCAAGTAAAGTCTGCTGCATTATGTTGGCTAGAATCCATTTCACTTTGGTTAGAGGGGTGGCAGCTAACCTTTTCAGGACTCCATTTCTTTTAAATTCCGTTACGGTGGTAGTAACTCCTATAATCCCATTAGTCATTATAAATGCGGCAATAAATCCGGGAAGGTAATAATCAACTGCTTCGAGATTTTCGCTTACCAATGATTCGCTTTCAACTTTTACAGCACTATCTTCAATGCCCATTGCTTTTTGGTTAAAGGTATCTACCACTCCCCTGAGTGCTCCTTTGATCATAGGTGCAGCTTGGTCTCCTTCATTTATGAGGAGGGTGATGCTTGCTCCTTCTGCTGCATCCATATCTTGGGGGTAGGTTTTCATTTGTTCCATTCCTTTAGTTATTTCTTGCCTCTCCTCCTCGGTCATATACTCCCCGTATTCTTCTTTTAATTGGGTGAGTGAATCTTGCATGGTTCCGGTGCGAAGGGTAGTAATTTTGTCCATGGATTTCTCATGGAAACCTTCAGGGATGATAAGACCTCTTCTGGCGGCTTCAAAAGCTGTTTCATCATCCGAAAGGCCTTTTTTTAAATCTTCGCCTGGCTCAACTTCTATTAGATTAAAAGTATCGGCTTCTTGAAGTCCTTGTATAAATTCCTCGGACAATTCTGAAGCTTCCCCGTTTGTGGTGTCGTTATTTTGAATATAGAGGGTGTATTGCACATCGTCCTGCCCCCCGAAAACAGCGGTAAAAATTATGAGCAAGGTAATGGGGAAGAGGATGGAAAAAAACATTCCCGATTTGCTTCGCAGCCAATTTTTAGTTAGGGCTTTAAATAGAGAAAAAAGACTGTTCATGATACCAACTCACCTTTTTCATTAATTTTGCTGCCGGAGAGACTTATGAAAGCTTCCTCCAGGCTGGGTTCCACAATTTTGACGTCATAGTCTTTTTCATACAAGGCAATAACGGCTTTTTTGGCACTTTGCTTGTTGTCAAATACTCCCGTTATTAAATCTTCCCCATTACTGGGTTCAAAGACCTGCTGGGCTTCCCGGTTAAGTATTTCAGCGGTGTTTTGATCTTTACGAGTAGTTAATTTGGTGTGGCCTCCGTAATTGTTTATTAAATAGGAAATTTCGCCTATGGTTTGAATTTTTCCGTTAATCATAACTGCTGCTCGATCGCTTAACCGTTCCACTTCTTCCATATAATGAGAAGTTAACATTATGGTTTTTCCCAGGCCTTTTAGTTTTTCGATCATGTCCCAAACTTCCCGCCGGGCTTGAGGGTCGAGGCCGGTGGTGGGTTCGTCCAAAAATAGTAGAGGGGCATCCGAAACCAACGCCATTCCGATCCCGACTTTGGTTTTCATACCTCCCGAAAGGTTCAAATATACCTTGGAGTGAAATTCGCTAACCCCTGTTAATTCCAAAACTTCTTCAACTTTATTGCCTTTGCCGTATATATCTGCCACTAACTGGATGTTTTCCCGGGCAGATAATCTCTCCAAAGCGTTAAAGTTTTGGGGCATTACCCCGATTTGTTCTTTGATTTTTTTCTCTTCTTTATAAATGTCATACCCCAGCACGCTTACCTGGCCAGAAGTCGGTATTTTTAAACCCTGCAAAATTTCAATAGTGGTAGTTTTGCCGGCGCCGTTGGGACCTAATAAAGAAAAAATTTCCCCTTCTTTAACCTCAAAAGAGATGTTATCTACGGCCATAAATTCGCCATATCGCTTGGTAAGATTCTTAACATCTATCAGTGCAATCACTCCCTTCCTAACTGGGACGCGGGGACAGGTCCCTTGTCCCACTTTCCAATTTTTTATTTCCTGCCTCGATTTTTATCACTTTTTTATCATAATATATAACGTTAAAATAAAAAAGAAAAAAATAGAGCTCTGCCCCTTACCTTTTTGTCCCACCTTCCCTGCTTTCTTGCATCCTAGGACAAAGTTAATTATTCATTAGTACTCAATTTTTTCATGGTTTCTATAAGAGAATTAGCTTTTTTATTTAACTCTTCAGATGTTTTAGCTACTTCCTTAGAGGTTGAGGCTTGTTGCTTGGCTACGGCAGAGACTTCTTCTACTCCTGAGGCGTTATGCTGTGCAATTTCGGTTAATTCTCCTACTTTATTTTTGATCTCGTTTTGGATTTTTTCTACCGTAGTATTAGTTTCTTTAATGGTTTCATTGATGTGTTCAAATTTTTTATTTAATTCATTTATAATTTCGGTGATGCCAGAAAGAGCCTGGTTTGATTGTTGAGCAAGATTTCTTACCTCCGTAGCTACTACTGCAAAGCCGCGCCCCTTTTCGCCAGCTTGAGCTGCTTCAATGGAAGCGTTCAAGGATATTAAGTTGATGCCAAATACAATATTCTTTATCTCTTCAATTTTGTCATAAAGGGTTGCTATGGACACTTCGCCTTTTTGTTGAGCTTCAGAATATGAAATTAAGGCATTTAATTCTTCCAGTATTCTTTTATTTTCTTCGGCTTGTTTACCCAAAGTTTCCATATAATTGGAAGTCTCCTGGGTATATTCCATCTGGGTAGCTATTTTATCTGCAAGAGATTCTGTAGTACGGGCCAATTCATTAGAGGCGTTATTAGTTTCTTCAGAAGATGATTGCAGGGTAGTGGCATTTTCAAGTACAACTGAAGAAGAATCTTGCAATTCAGCCAGTATTTCTTTTTGATTATTAACCATTGCCTGAACTGTATATCCCAATATTTTTTTGGTTTTACCAGGAGTTTTGTTAATTTTGGATTCTAGCTGAGAGGTGGTAAGATGCTCTAAACCTGTTTTATGGTGGATCAGGTCATGAAAAATTTCTTTAGCTGTCTTCAACTTTATATCTACTCCGGTAATTCCCATTAGTTTTCTTTTAAAGATAACAGGTTTGGCAACTGTGGTCATTAGAACGTCTTCACCTTCAATTTCATAAGTAAAAGGGTCTAATATCACCAGTTTTTTCTTATCTTTGGGGATATAGTAGAAGTGTTCTTCGTCTATTTTTTCCAGGGGGGTTACTTTGACATTGTTAAATTCATCCCGATAGCAGTAAGGGACAAACCTTCCATGATCATCAGAATGATTATTTTCGGTGTAAAAATTATCTCTTCCATCCAGTGCGTTGGGTTCAAATCCTACCCATGTACCCAGTAGATTGCTTTCTTCGGCAAGTTTTTTTTCTAAGAAGTTAACTATTTCATCCCGATTAGTGCCTCTGCTTAATAGGGTAATAATTCCTTTCCCCATTTCTTCAACAAACTTGGTGGAAAATTCCAACAGCAAATAATCCCCCAAAGCTTCCCGCTTTGAATATTCTATTAATGCATTATCAAATCCCTTGGTAAACAAATCTAGCAAGCCTCCTTATATAAATCTATCTTCCGCATATTTTAATTACACCGGATTCCTGGATTGATAAAAAATATCTTATGAATTTAGATTTTAGTTTATTTTGAATTAAAATGTATCACAATTGTTAATTGCTGACAATGCTCTATATGTTGCACTTTTTTCTTGTTTGCTATAATATTTTATTACCACACCTCCTCGGACAGGAAAGGTTGTAGCCTGTTTAACCCTTGTTATCAAATCCTTGTGCAGTATTATAAGGGTGGTAGTGGGGTAGATTAAACTCAGGAGGTAATACAATGTCTGAAATAAAAGGTACTTCCGGCGAGGCAGGCAAGTTTGCCAACAGATTAATTCGTGAAAAGTCACCGTATTTATTGCAACATGCCCATAATCCGGTGCAGTGGTTTCCGTGGGGAGAAGAAGCTTTTAAAGAGGCTCAGGAACGCAAAATCCCCATTTTTTTAAGTATTGGCTATTCCAGTTGCCACTGGTGCCATGTCATGGAAAATGAGTCTTTTGCTGATGAAGAAGTTGCTGCACTGCTTAATCGTGATTTTGTCCCGGTGAAAGTGGACCGAGAAGAGCGTCCCGATCTGGATCAGTTTTATATGACTGCTGCTCAGGCCATGACTGGCCGGGGAGGCTGGCCGTTGACCGTTATATTGACTCCAGATGGGAAGCCTTTTTATGCCGGTACGTATTACCCGAAGCATTCTTGCCGGGGAATGCCTGGTTTGATGGATGTTTTGGAAGGTATTAAAGACATTTGGCATAGACGACGGCATGAGGCCATAAATGCAGGAGAGGAACTTTTTGAAGCTTTGCAGCGCAAGGAACCTTCCGGCGAAGAAGCGAACAGGGAGTTGCCTGCAAAAGAAGTACTGGCAGATGCGTACCAGTATTTGGAGAGTAATTTTGATCCCACTTATGGAGGATTCGGGCCAGCTCCCAAATTTCCGACACCCCACCAGTTAGTTTTTTTGCTGCGTTATAACCATAATGACCTCCAAAAAAATCGATGTAAGGAAATGGTTTGGCATACCTTGCAAAATATGGCCCGAGGCGGAATTTTTGATCAGCTAGGTTACGGTTTTCACCGGTATTCCACTGACTCCAGATGGCTGGTGCCTCATTTTGAGAAAATGCTGTTCGATCAAGCTACTACCTCCTGGGCCTACCTGGAAGCATTTCAGGCAAGCGGTGAAAGAGATTTTGCCCGGGTGGCAGAGAAAGTTTTTAGTTACGTCCTGGAAAATCTAACTTCACCGGAGGGAGCTTTCTACAGTGCCGAAGACGCCGATATGGAAGGCGAAGAAGGTGCTTATTATGTATGGAGCAAGAGTGATATATATGAATTACTGGGTGAAAGCCGGGGTGATTTAGCGTCTACTTTTTGGGGCTTAGAAAATGGGGGGGATTTCACAGAAGATCGCAGTGTCTTATATCAAGCTTCTGAAGTGGATGAATTGGCAAAGGCCCGGGGGGAAGAGCCCCAAGATACGGCTGAAAAATTGGAGGAGTGCCGGCAGATTCTTTTGCAGGCGCGCCAGAGTCGGGAGCGCCCCTTTTTAGACGATAAAATAATAGTTGCCTGGAATGGGATGATGATTGCTGCATTATCCCGGGGAGCTTTCATATTAGATGAGCCTGTTTATGCCCGGGCTGCTGCCAGCGCAGGAGAATTTATCTGGCAAAATATGAGGCAAGAAGGGCGCCTGCTTCGCCGCTACCGACAGGGCGAAGCTGCTATATCTGCTTTTCTTGAGGATTATGCTTGCTTGGCATGGGGGTATTTGGAATTATACTGGGCGACCTGTTGCGGGGATTACTTTCAATATGCCTATCTGCTCTGCCGGGAAATGGTGGATCTCTTTTTCGATGTGGAGCAGGGAGGTAAACTGAGGTTTCAGGGTAAAGACGCTGAAGATATAATTGCCCCTGTGGCAGAAGCTATTGACAGTGCTCATCCTTCAGGAGTCTCGGTAGCAGCCAATGTGTTAATTATGTTAGGAAGGGCAGTTCGGGATCAGAAAATTTTAGAAAAAGGAGAACAGGTGCTTCGGGCATACCGTAATGAAATGGAAAGAGCACCCCACGGGCATATGTACTTGCTTGTTGCCCTGCAGATGGCTTATGAGGTTCCCCAAGAGCTAGTTATAAGTGGAAGGTATGAAGATGAGTCATTCCGGGAAATGATAAATCAGGTTCGACGATTATATCGACCGCATTTGACACTGCTTATTTACCCTCTAACTGAGGATCAAGGGGTAAAGACGAAAAAATACCCAGATGAAGTGCCGGGATCTCACGACCAAAAAGGGAG
>PWGT01000164.1 GCA_003554535.1 Syntrophomonadaceae bacterium
CCTGCGGGGTTATACCTCCGGTTTGGCCATTCCAACTTTTGTGGTCAACGCTCCCTTCGGTCTCGGTAAGATCCCGATGCTCCCGGAATACCTGGTCAGCAGTGGTAAAGATTACCACATGATCAGGACCTGGGAAAATAAAATTGTTCGCTACGATAATTAGGCCGGAAACTGGAAACAGTAAAAACAACTGGCATAAAATATCAGATTACAGCGCAATTTAACTTATAGCTTAAATAGTGCTGTAATCTTGTTATTTGAAATATATTATATGAAATCAAAATAATTCACAAATAGATCGTTACAAAATTGTGTAATAATATGGCTTCAGGGTTGGTGATCATTTTTTCTTTGATAAGATTATGGTAAAAAAAATATATTGCAGGAATTTCCACACCAATATAGAAATTAAAATTATAAAAATAGATGGTAATATATTTTCATGTAGGTCGCAAAATTTGATCCATTTTGCTGCTACCTAAAGCCACCAACAAATAATAAACCGGTAGAATTAAATTGCTTTAGCGTTATATTATGATTATGCTATCTTATGCCTAAAGCAATATAATTTTTAAAGCAAGATTAATAGAAAGGGTGATAATAAGGCATAATTATGTGATAATTAATAGAGAGGGTTAAGAAAAAGACCATTAAATGTGGCACTGAACAAATCAAGAAAGTTTTATTCGTTTAACTATCGGGAGGTAAAGAGAAATGAAGAAAGGTTTTATGGGTGGAATAACAGACGTAGTTTCCGATAATGAATTACATAAGATCCATGAGGCATCTATAAAAATATTGGAAGATATCGGGATATGCAGTGAATCAGATATTATTTTGGATATTTTTAAAAGAGAAGGCGCAAATGTTGATTTAAAAAACCGGGTTATTCGGTTAGACAGGGATATGATTGAAACCGCTATCCGGTTGGCCCCCAGTTCCTTTGTTTTTCACGGCAGAGAACCGCAATATGATTTGCTTCTAGAGCCTGGCCGAATTTACTATGGGATGGGAGGTTCACCGGAGCCACATATTTGGGATTACAACCTCGGGCAAAAAAGAGGACCCATAAAAGATGATGTGATAAACATAGCCCGCCTGGGCCATGTTTTGGATAATGTCGATTTTCTGGGTACCTTCTGCTGTGCTGGCGATATGCCTAAAGATACTCAACTTTACCATGAATATGAAGCATTTCTCAGCAATAGCACAAAACCTTTTCCGTATAGTGCTCCAGGAAGGGAAGCCACTATTCGTTTTATTGAAATGGCTTCAGTGGCCAGTGGTGGAGAAAGCGAACTAAGACGTCGCCCCTCAATTGCTATCTTTACTGAAACCGTTTCCCCGCTTAAAGTGGGACAGTATAGTGATGGTACTGTTGAAGCCGTGGAATTTGGTATTCCGGTAATAGTTGCTTTGGCCCCGATGATGGGAGCTACCAGTCCTACTACTCTGGCTGGTACACTCGCGCAGAGTAATGCTGAAGCGCTTTTCGGAGTAGTGCTTACTCAGCTGTTAAAGCCCGGCGCTCCTGTAATGTATGGACCGGGAACAGGTACATTTGATATGGGTACCTTACAGTATACTTATGCCAGTCCGGAACAAACACTTTCGCGGGCTGTAGTAGCAAAACTTTCTCGTTTTTATCAAATTCCTTCTTACAACTTAGGTGGCGCTGCAGAAGCGAAACTTCCTGATGCTGAAGCAGCTAGCCAGGCCACAATGGGGATGCTCATGAATGCCCTTTCTGGAATTACCATGACTAAGGTAATGGGTACCCTGGCAAGCGGACTTTACGGTGCTCCGGAAATGCTGGTTATTTGTGATGAAATTGCCCGTATGGTTAAACGGATATTAAGAGGCTTTTCAGTGACAGATGAAACCCTGGCTGTAGATGCGATTAAAGAAGTTGGTTTTTACAAAGACTTTATCAGCCATGAACATACCGGCAAGCATTTCCGGAACGAATTTTACTTCCCAAATCTGTTCAAGCGGCAATCTATTGGTGAATGGGAGCAGGAAGGCAAGAAGTCGATAACTGATGTGGCCCATGAAAAATACAAGGACATTATAGCTAATGCAGGTCCGGTCAAGCTGCCTAACGGAGCGGAAGAAGAACTAAAAAAGATCATCGAGAAATAGCTATATTTAATAATTCGTAGTAAATATAAATTAATAAGATTTAATAGACAAATTCGGCTTAAGGCTTGCCCTTATAACTGATTAGACAGTATTGGATTGTGTTTACAAAGTTGACAGGGATATTTTGACCAATAAAATATAGAATAGATGTAATAAATTTTGTTACATTACTATTATCCTGGTTTTGGTCATATCGATGACGAGGGGGGTGAGGCTGTAGAAATAAGTGTAAACAATTCTTTAGTACAGGGGTCGAAAAAAGGCAAGCACAAGAACGTTTGAAATTAAGAGGAGGTTTTAATCATGAGAAAGGTTTTTTATCTAGGTCTGGTTTTGGTGTTAGTAATTGCTTTAGCAGGCGGAGCTTTGATTGGTTGTGAGGAAGAAGCAGTTGATGAAGAACCGGCAGATGAAATGCAGTTTTTAACTCTTGCTACAGGCAGCCCCGGTGGGGTTTACTACCCGCTTGGTGCAGGCTTGGCCAAAGAGGTTTCTGACCATATTGACGGTTATATGTGCCAGTCTGAATCTACAGGAGCATCTGTAGAAAACATTCGTCTGGTAGGTGGTGGGGAATCAGACATGGCCATGGTCATGGGTAATGTTGCTTTTGATGCAATCCAGGGAGTCAACGACTTTGAAGGCGATGCCCAACCAATCAATGCACTGTTTAACTTGTATCCCGGTGCACAAAAATTCTTCGTGGATGCTGATTCTGATATTTACAGCCTCGACGATTTTGTCGGTCATGAAATCAGCGTCGATGCCGCTGGAAGCGGATCCGAAGTGATGGCCCGTGCCATCCTGGAATTTGCCGGAATTATGGACGACATTGATGCAGTTAACCTCTCTATGGCAGAAACTTCTGAAGCGCTGCGTGACGGCTTAATCGACGGTGGCACAGTTAACCTGGCCTACCCGGCCGCACACTTTGAAGAACTACATGCCATGATGGATATCCGCTATGTCGACTTAGATGAAGACTTTATGGATGCTGCTATTGAGGAATACCCGTACTTCTTTAAAGGTGTAGTTCCGAAGGAAGCACATGAAGAGCACATGGACGAAGACCATCATACCCTGTTTGTCGGTAATGAAGTTATTGTCCATGAAGACTTCGACGAAGACCTGGCTTATGAAATCACCAAGCATATGTTCCAGGATGAAACAATCGAAAGATTGATTGGAATTCACGCTCAGGCTGCAAACATGGACATTCAGAACGCACCTGAAACTGCTGCACCGCTCCATCCTGGTGCGGAAAGGTTCTTTCAAGAAGAAGGGCTTATTGACTAACAACCAAAGTGCAACGGAGCATATCCTGCAGTTTATAAACAACGAAAACAATGCAGTATTACATGAAATCCAGGTGAATGCAGGAGAGAAAATTGAATACAGTTACATTCATTCATCAGATGGGACTCCGGTAAAGCAAATCTTTACACTCACCCAGGATGGCACTCTCAAACTTTTGGAAGAGCGTTATTCCTGGCAGGGTGCCGGCCTGGAAACCGGAGCTGATAAAGAAATTACTGTAGAAGATGGAGAGGTTCGGGTTACCGGTTACGACAGGAAGTTTTCTGAGTTAACCTTGCGAGTTGCCCGGACAGTTCCACAAAATATAGTAACCCAGAGGGAAAGTTTAAAGCTTTCAGATATTGCTCCCGGAGGAACATCTATAACAATTAAAACAAATGCAAAATAATCTAATGTAAAGACTTGAGCAGTCTTCCCTACTCTCAGAAGCCAATCTTAGAGAGTAGGGAAGCTGCTGTTAAGTTGTAAATGTTTGTAAAGTTTTTAATATATAAATTATAAGCCTTATGTATTTGTGCTCACAGCTTCCTAGCAGGGGAAGGAGTTGAAGTCATGGCCATTAAAAAATACATAGAAAACTACTTTCAACGAGTTGCAGAAAAGAAGATGGAAGAAGAGCTTTATGCTACAAAAACCCGCGATTACAAAGGAACTGCGGGTTGGATTGTTACCGGCTTTACCGCGCTAGTCGGTTTCTACCATCTTTACACTGCATATGTGGGGCCCCCGGAAGCAGTCCTGTTCCGAAATTTTCACTGGATGATGATGGCCTCTGTAATTTTCTTGATATTTCCCAGCCGTAAAAATGCGTTAAGGCACCGTCCCGAAATATGGGATATTATCCCTGTATTGCTCACCCTTATGGTTGGCTTTTTCTTGTGGTGGGATTACAGCGAGATTGTTAGAAGAATTGGTGCCCCTTTAACCATAGACATTGTTTTTGGGATGATTCTTGTTGTGCTGGTGTTTGAAGCAGTTCGCCGTACTGTTGGATATGCTATAGGGGTCATTGCCTTACTGTTCATAGCGTATGCTTATTTTGGTCCACAAATGCCGGGGATACTGGCTCACGGTGGTTATTCTCTTACCCGTATTTTCCCTTACTTATACCAGGTAGATGCGGGTATTTTCAATATACCGCTGGGTGTTTCAGCCCGTTTTATAGTCCTGTTTATTATTTTTGGGGCTTTTTTAGAACGTTCCGGCGCCAGCCTTTTTTTTCGGGATTTATCACTTGCCCTGGCTGGCAGGTCTGCAGGCGGTCCGGCTAAGGCAGCAGTACTATTCAGCGCTTTTATCGGTTCGATAACCGGCAGTACTACTGCAAATGTTGGTATTACCGGTTCCTTTACCATACCAATGATGAAAAGACTGGGTTACAACCGCGAGTTTGCTGGAGGGGTAGAAGCCAATGCCTCCTGTGGTGGGCAGATCCTGCCACCGGTTATGGGGGCAGTTGCTTTTGTTATGGCCGAATTTTTGGGGGTACCCTACAGGGAAATTGTAATTGCTGCAATTATTCCAGCGTTAATATATTTTTCTACTTCATACTTCATGATTCATTTTGAAGCTTTGAAAAAAAAGTTAGTCCCCCTTCCTGAAGATCAGATTCCAAACTTGATGGAAACTTTAAAGAAGGGATTCTATTATTTTGCTCCTTTAGCTCTCTTAATATATATGATTCTTCAGGGACGTTCACCTTCAAGATCTGTTCTCTTTGCGATACTGCTTGTGCTGGCTATCAGCTGGTTGAAGAAAGAAACCAGGATGTACCCCAAAGATATTGTTATCGCTTTATCACAGGGAGTATTAAAAGCCCTGGAAGTAGCCGCGGCATGTGCTGCTGCGGGAATTATTATCGGCATGACTACCATGACCGGGTTGGGACTTAAATTTTCCACGGTAATTGAGTCCGTAGCCTCTGGACAGTTATGGGCTGCACTGCCTTTAACCATGCTGGCTTCTTTCCTCCTTGGCATGGGAATACCGACAATTGCCAAGTACATTATTTTAGCTACCTTAGTAGCACCTGCCCTTGTCGATTTGGGAGCGCCGTTATTTGCTGCGCATTTCTTCATATTGTTTTTTGGCGTTGATGCCGATGTTACTCCCCCGGTAGGTCTGGCTTCTTTCGCCGCAGCCTCTATAGCGGAAGCCAATCCGATGAGAACCGGGATAGAGGCCTTCAAGATAGGGTTGACGGCATATGTCCTGCCATTTCTTTTCATTTTCTCAACCGCATTTTTCCTGGATGCGCCCTTATCTGAACTGCTCATCGTTATTCCTACCTGCTTTATCGGGGCGGCTTTCATTGCTACAGGCGTAAGGGGCTACTTTCTGCGGGTGACCCCTTACTGGCAAAGGTTTCCACTGATTGCCGGTTCAATTATGTTGATGATGCCGGAAGTATGGTCTGACTTTGTTGGTGCTTCACTAGTTGCGATTATTGGTTTGATCCAGTACAGGACTAACAAACATGAGGAGCTTGCAGATGCTATCACATCCAGTTAATTGCGATCTTTTGAATGCACAGTTAATTAAACAATAAACTATAAAGATTTTATTATTGATTGATTTCAAAAAAATAAAAGCAGGCGGCCTGCAAAATAAAGCCGTCTGCTTATTATTTTAATTGTTTTGATGGGAAAATAATTGGGTGCTATTTATCCTTTTACATGTTCCGAGATCTTATCCCACTGTACATATTGCTCGATATTGTTTCTAACAATTTTAATTGCGCCTTCGTTTTGTGGGTGTATGCTCCGGTAGATGCTCTGCAGATTTTCTATCGTGGAGTAGGTGTCTTCATGCACCAGGATTACCGGAACTCCTTTTTCTTCCGCCTGCGAAAGGACCTGAACTTCCGGGTAGAGGCCTCCGGTGAATATGATTACAGAGGTACTGGTTTCTAAAGCTGTCAGGGCCATATCACTGCGATCTCCACCGGTTATCAGGGCTTTATTCGGAGCTCGCCTCAGGTAGCTCAAGGCACTTTCACTGGTCATCGTGCCTATCACTACCTCTTCGACGATCCGGTTCATGTGATCCGGGGCTGTAAGCAGTTCGCCGTGCAGGACATCGTAAAATTCAGCTACCGTAGGAGAGGATATTTCTACCTGGCTGGGAACTATTCCTAGAACGTCAAACCCTTTTTCTTCGACGAGCGATTTGTAGATGCTGTTGGTCTTGTTCCACTGGGACTGCGAAACATTGTTGAATATGCAACCAATTACCGGTATGTTTTTATTTAGCCATAAATCAAGGTAAAGCAGGTTTTTATCCA
>PWGT01000225.1 GCA_003554535.1 Syntrophomonadaceae bacterium
CCTCCATATTTGCTAAGCAAAGAACAGGCTGACTACTTATCCGGCGTAGTTGCAACTTGTTTTAAGGCCAAAAAGCTGGAACCGGAAGACCTGGCCCCTTTGCTTTATTTAAAATTTAAACTGGAGGCTTTGGGGGAGCATAACAAGTGCGAGCACGTAGTAATAGATGAAGCCCAAGATTTTAGCCTCTTTGAACTGGAGGTTTTAAAGGTAGTGCTGGGAACAGGTAGTTTCACTCTTTTGGGCGATCTGGCACAAAAAATTCACGCCTATCGCGGAATACAGCAGTGGCAGGAAGCGGTGGATCATATTTTTGGCGTAGATGCCATCTGCCTTGAGATACAGAAGAGTTACCGCACTACCATAGAAATAATGACCCTGGCTAACCGAATATTGGGGCAGGGAGAGGTGAAAAGTGATATAGCTTTGGCGGAACCTGTGGTACGTCATGGAAGGGAGCCCGAGATTAATTTATTTACCGGAATAGATGAACTGGGGATAGAAATAAAGGACAAAATAGATGAAATAGAAAACGAAGGCTACCAGTCTATTGCTCTGGTAGGAAAAACCTGGCCAGAATGTGCCAGTATTAGAAAGATGCTTGCCAAGCAAGGTTTGTCGAACATTCCTATTCTTACCGGAAATGAGGATGATTACCAAGCAGGTGTCTTTATTATTCCTTCTTATGCTACCAAGGGGCTGGAGTTCGATGTGGTTTTTGTTATTAACCTGGAGGAGGTTTACGGTTATGGCGAACTTGATACCAGGTTGCTTTATGTCTCTCTAACCAGGGCTATGCATCGGCTTTTTGTTTATGAATTGAAAAGCCGAAAGCTTAAAGCCAACTCTCATATTGCTGGTTTATGCTTGGAAATACCTATATAAAATTAATATCAGGTACTAAAGGTTTACAAAAGAATATCGAAAAACTAACGGTAAGGTTGATAGAAAATTTTTTTGCATCAAGATGCTTTAATAGTTGCCCATTATCTATAGTACTGGGACTTACGCCGGTGACGGCGGAATAATTCTGTCTTTTTAGAACCTGGAAATAGGGAAACGCTTCTTATAAGTTATATTCCTCCAAACCCACTCCATTGGCCCAAATTTGAATTTTTTCATCCATATATTGCTCCAGAAAACCTGCAAAAGAAAAATAGCAACAGTTAGTATTATTCCGTGGTATATGGTTAGTTTCCCGTAGAGACCAAACCCAAAACCATAAAAGATTATTACACAGATTACGGTCTGTGAAAGGTAATTTGTTAGGGCCATTTTACCGGCTGATGCTACCGGACTTAGAATTTTATTCCAGGTAGCATTTTGTGCTGCCAGCACTACAGTTGAAACATAAGCAGGGAAAAGGAACAGTGATGCAAGGTAATTAATGCCACTGAGCATGGATAGATTAACTAATGTATTGGGTGTAATTGTGCCGCTATCAAATAAAACCAGCAGAATTAGTAATGAGCCGCCTATCAGAAAACCCCAGAAACGAACTTTTTTAAAAAGTGGGATATGAGAAGGGATATCATTAAATATTCCTTTTTTCCCTATATACAATCCACAGAGAAAAAATGCCAAAACCTGTGGAATCCAAAAGATTACCCCGACCAACATGTATGGTGCTTCATTAACCAGCCTGTATAAAAGAAGTTCCACAAAGCCTGCTTCTGTGTACATATAAATGGCCTCGGCCATCATTTCATCGACCGCTGCGTGATACTTTTCATCACCAATGATTTCTCCAATTCCTTTAAAAACCATCAGAATCATATTTAGTATGAAGGAAACCATGAAAAGACCAATAATCCACTTTTTTATCGCCTGTAGAGGTTTATTACGAAATGCCATCAGGATAAAACCCACCAGGGCATAGTTAAAAAGGATATCGCCTGACCAGAATAGGGTTATATGCAAAAGACCGAAAATCATGAGGGCAAAAAGGCGACGCCGATATAAAGGCTTTAACTCCAGGCCCTTTTGCATTGTTCTGTCCATGAAAATATAGAAACCGAGGCCAAAGAGAAAGGAAAAAATAGCATAAAAGTTGCCAGTAAAAAACAGCTGAATAAAATAAGCGCTGACCCTTTCAATTCCTTCAGGATAATTTGAGGGTAGTCTCAAATCAAAAAACGGGGATTTAAATAAAGCCATGTTTACCATTAGAATCCCTAATAAGGCCATACCCCGAATCATATCAACTTCATTTATTCTTTCTCCGGATTGTATAGGAGTGATCGTTTTTTCTTGCATTTAACATTCCTCCAGTTGCAGTTCCTGGAATTTTTGTTCTGTATTATCAGCAACTATTATTTCGCCAAAATTGCCTGAACCCCTTTTTTTATAGGCTTCGAAAGAAACGAAACAGAAGTTCAAATATGCTCATAAATAATAGAAATACCTAGCATTAAGACGTATAAATACAAAATAAATAGTAAATTATTTTTCTTTACTTAAAAGATTATGTGTGCCGCAAAAACGCAAAGTATCGTTGCTCGTCAAGTTACCACATGGTAAAATTATAAGTATAAAGTGACAAGTCGATCAAGTCCTAAATAAATACAAAGTCCTAAATAAATACAAACGTAAATAAATATGGGAGACGCAAATCGGAAGCCTACTATGTAACTGGACAAAACCATCCGGTTGCCAAAAAGGATAAGGTGATGCCTGCTTGGTTAACCCGAGCAGGCTTTTTAGTGTAATTCTTTAAAAAAGTATATTTTCCTAAGGGAGAAAACATGAGAAATAGCAAGTATACCAAACTGCTGCAGGATGTTTCAAAAAATGATATTTCCCGGGCGGGAGGCAAAGCAGCTAACCTGGGGGAGATGATCAAGGCCGGTTTGCCTGTACCGGAAGGTTTTGTGCTGCTTGTTAGCTCGTACAAGAACTTCATAATAGCCAACAATATTAATATCGCTATAAAGGGCCTGTTACAGGCTCTTGATTATGATGATCACCAAATGTTAGATGAAACTTCTGAAAAAATACGGCGGTTAATTGAACAAGGTGAAATACCCGGAGATATACTTGGAGAAATAGACAGGGCGTATGAACAGCTTGGCAGTCCTGAAGTTGCGGTGCGCTCCTCGGCTACAGCGGAAGATTTACCGGGCACTTCTTTTGCCGGACAGCACGATACTTTTCTGAACGTCAAAGGAAAAGAACAGCTATACCGGTGTGTAAAAAAATGCTGGGCTTCGTTTTGGAACACCCGGGCGCTGTTGTACCGGCTGAAGCAAGGCATTGACAACACCGGGCTGGCTCATGGTGTGGTGGTCCAAAAGTTAATTGGTGCCGAAAAATCGGGAATTCTATTTACAGCCAACCCGATAAACGGCAGGCGGGATCAAATGTTGCTCAATGCTTCCTGGGGATTCGGTGAAGCCATAGTGGGCGGAGAAGTAGCCCCGGACCAATGGGTGGTGGATAAAAAGAACCATCAGGTTGTGCAAGAAAAGATTGCAACCAAAGAAATAATGACCGTGCGGAAAGAAGCGGGCACTGAAATCGCTGATGTCCCGGAAGAATTGCGTGAACAACCCACCCTTGATCGGGAAGAAGTGCTGAAGCTCTTAGAATTAGGTGAACAAGCGGAAGCGCACTCCGGGGGCTCCCAGGATCTGGAGTGGGTTTCCAGTGAAAGCCACCTTTACCTGGTTCAGTCCAGGCCGGTAACCACTCTTTATCCCATGCTGAAACCTGAAGATACTGGCCAAGAGCTGCGCATATATGCAAATTTTTTATTGAGCAAACAGGCCACGCATGAACCGTTGACCCCTATGGGTGAAGATGTGTGGAAGAAAGCAATTATGAATATTATCTTTAACAGGAAGAGCAGCAAGATGCCTGCCGGCTGGTTAAAGAGTGCAGGGGGAAGACTGTTTATTGATGTAACAGAGCTTCACAGGTTCGAGAGATGGTGGGATAAACTAAAAGAAAACCCGACTGATATGGATCCGGTAACCACAAAGACTATAGTCGAAGTTTTGGAAAGAAACAAAGTTGAACTAACCAAACAAAAAAAATCGTTATTAATACCGGGGCTGAGGATGCTCTTCAAACTCAATCCCCGGCTTCTTATGTTCATGCTCACTTCACTTCCTAAGGTCCTGTATGGAGCAGCGTTTCCAGCTGAAAAAGTGGTAGCAAAAGCCTATAAGCATGGCCGCAATCATATCAGTTTTATTAAGCAAAAAAGGGAAGGGCTTCAAACAAGGGAGGAAAAACTTAAATTTATTGAGCAGCATATTCCCACCTGTTTTTATTTTGCGCCCCTGGAGATAGCTTACTTCATGAGTGCTTCATTTACCTATATTGAAAGAGCCAGGAAGTTAATGAGTAAATATTTGGATGATACTTCTTTATTGGACAAAGTAGAAAAGGCAGTGCCCCACTGTGTGACTACCGAAATGGGAATAGAACTGCTGCAAATAGCCAAAAAACTGGACCAGGCCGGGGAGCAGCCGGCCCCTGACCACCCGGAAATCAAACAGTTTCTGGACCGTTATGGGCACAGGTCTTGTCAGGAAGTGGATCTGGGGGCACCCAGGTGGAAAGAAGATCCTGGATATGTAATCAGTTTAATCGAATCATACATGGACCATAAAAGCTATTATGACGGGATCGAAAACTTTTACCGTGACATGGAGGAAGCTGAGCGGGCCATAGAAAAGATTACTACACAATTAAAAGATAAAGGCGCTCGTAGGGATGCCTGGAAAGTGGCAAAACTGCTAAATAAATTTAGGAATGTTTTTGGGGTAAGGGAACTGCCGAAGTACATTTTAACTGAGGCGGTCAGCCTTTTTAGGGAGACATTAATGGAAATCGGCGCGGAATTGCAGGCGGAAGGCAGATTGGGTCACAAGTTAGATGTGTTCTTTGTCAGCTTGGAAGACATAAAGTCAGGTGGAAAACTCCAGGAACTGGTTAGTCAGAATCGGGAAGAGTACCGCAAAGAATTACAAAGAAATCCGGTTCCCAGAGTAATTACCAGCACAGGAGAGACTATTTATTCCTCTGTTGAAGATAAAAGTGACGGTGCATATAGGGGGATCCCCGTATCGTCGGGAGTCGGTGAAGGTCCGGTTAAAGTTCTGAATCACCCCGCGGAGGGCAATCGCTTGAAACAGGGAGATATTCTGGTGACTACCGCAACTAACCCAGGATGGACGCCTCTGTTTTTGAAAATCAGCGGATTGGTTATGGAGACCGGCGGTCCCATCTCCCACGGTTCGGTAGTAGCCAGAGAATACGGCATTCCGGCGGTTGCCGGTGTGACAAAAGCAACAACCAGGCTTAAAGAAGGGCAAATAGTCCGGCTAAACGGGGAAACAGGAAGTGTAGAGATCATAAGTCCGTAACAAAAATACTAGTAGCCCTGAGGGTTTGTTTTCAGGATAACCAACCTTTGGCAGGTTCATAAATAGGAGAGGAGAAATGAATAAAAATGATTAAAATAGAATTAATAGACAAAGAAAAAAAATCACAATTGATGACAGTGAAGGCATTGGGCCCTTTTTTCGCTATATCTTTTGGCTTGACATGGGGGATAGCTTTGTTAATGGTTTTGTTTCCGGAGCAATTGACTTTAATCTTTGGTGAAGTAAGTTATACTAATCCTTTATACGTATTAGCAGTTTACGCACCGGGTTTTGCAGGCCTTTTCCTGGTTTTGCGCTACTACGGCCTTAGAGGGTTGGGTAGTTACTTGAGAAGGCTTACACTGTTCAGGGCAAGTCTTAGCTGGTGGTTGTTCCTTTTATTTGGGATCCCTGCTGTTTACTACCTTGGAGCGCTAATAACCGGTTCATTTAATGACCCTTTCCCTTTTGACCCATGGTACTCGGTATTGCCAACTTTATTATTCATGCTTGCGTTGGGTCCTGTAGAAGAGTTTGGATGGCGTGGGGTAGCCCTTCCGTTAATACAGCAACGTTTAGTTCCGCTATGGTCTGGTTTGATAATTGGTGCTGTATGGGGAGTATGGCATCTGCCTTCTTTTTTTATTGGAGGAACTCCCCATTCGGAGTGGGCCTTTGTTGCTTTTTTTGTTGGGGTTATTTCTCTTTCAGTAATAATGACAGCTTTGTTCAATTCATCCAGAGGTAGCCTTATCATTGCAGTTTTATTTCATTTTCAGATAAATAATCCCATATGGCCTGATGGTAAACCATGGGATTTTTATTTGTTTTCAATAGTGGCAGTTGTAATTGTGGTTTTGGGCTGGAAAAAAATGACAACTCGTAAAGATAGTATAACTGAGGTTCTTATGCCTGGTGAAGGATATTAAATAAAATAGAGAGGAAAGTGGATTTAGCCTCTTCGTACTCTCGGTTGAGGAGATGAAATCTCTGGATGAGTATTTGAGGATTATTTGACCGCCCTGGTTGGTTATATTGTCGAACAGGTATCCGGACAGCCCTTTGATGAATATGTGGAGGCGCTTTGGTTTCTGACCTATACCAACATGATTTAAATGTTAGAAGGGATCTAAGTTAAGGGCAAGTCATGGCGCGCCAGACCAGGTTGATAGCAGGAATGGGGATAGCACAATGGAGGGGGGAAATTAATGTCTTTGTGGTCTCATGTATTTATTTTTGTAGCTACAGGGCTACTGATCTATCTAGGGGTTTTCTACGGCGTACCCAGACTTATGGATAAAGGAATACCCTCGTTACATGCCTTTTTTGGA
>PWGT01000200.1 GCA_003554535.1 Syntrophomonadaceae bacterium
TAACCAAGTAGCTTCGTTCGACTTGCATGTGTTAGGCACGCCGCCAGCGTTCGTCCTGAGCCAGGATCAAACTCTCCAGTTTAATCCTTAATCTCCTTAAAACTCAAAAGGAACCCAAAAATCTTTCGCCTTGGGAACCCAAATCTTACAATTGGCTTGCCCTGTTCAGTTTTCAAAGAGCGCTTATCGCCTGCCGTGAGCTTCCTCACCTCAAGGCGACTTTAATATCCTAACACGGTAATTTTTTTTTGTCAACCAATAAAGTGATTTCTTTCGTAAATTTTTTATCATTTATAACCCATTAGTAGCTACTCCCGAGGTCTTAAGGTAGGAAATAATATTACATCACGTATGGAAGTAGAACCCGTTAAGAGCATTACCAGGCGATCGACACCAATTCCTAAACCTCCGGCAGGAGGCATTCCATATTCCAATGACATGAGAAAATCCTCATCCATCATATGCGCTTCTTCATCACCGGCTTCCCTCTTTTCCAATTGAGCTTCAAACCGTCGTCTCTGGTCCAAGGGATCATTTAGTTCCGAGAAAGCATTGGCTATTTCATTGCCAGCCACAAATGCTTCAAAACGGTTAGTAAAACGAGGATCCCGGCTGTTGGTCTGGGCCAGTGGAGATACCTCCACCGGATAATCTTTAATAAAAACAGGACCTTCAAGCTTTTCCTCACAATATTCTTCAAAAAGCTGAGCCAGGATATTCCCCCAGCTATCATCAGCATTTAATTCCATTCCCAAAGCCTCAGCTTCTTTGCGAGCCTGGTGCTTGTCCTCTATTTGAGCAAAATCTACACCGGTATATTCCTTTACTACCTCGATCATTGTTTTGCGAGACCAGGGTGGTGTCATATCATACTCTTTTTGATTATAGGTAATGGTTAGTTTGCCAAAAATACGCTGGCACAAACCGGCAATTATCTGCTCAGTTAACTCCATCATGTCCTCATAATCAGCATAAGTCTGGTAAACTTCCAGTGAAGTAAATTCAGGATTGTGAACTGTAGAAATACCTTCATTCCGAAATACTTTGCCCAATTCATAAACTTTATCCATCCCACCAACCAGCAATCTTTTAAGGTGAAGTTCTGTGGCAATTCGCAAGAACAAGTTTACATCAAGGGCATTGTGGTAGGTCCTAAAAGGACGCGCACTGGCGCCTCCCGCCACAGTGGACATCATGGGTGTTTCTACTTCTAAAAAACCTTGTTCGTTTAAAATATCCCGAATACCCTGGATTATTTTGCTGCGTGTGATAAAAGTTTCTTTTACTTCTTCGTTGACAATCAAATCCAGGTACCGGTGCCGGTAACGTAATTCTACGTCCTTCAGGCCGTGCCATTTCTCAGGCAACGGACGCAAAGACTTGGAAAGGATAACATAATCTTGAAGATTTACTGTAATTTCACCACGCCTGGTTTGAAATACTGTTCCCTTGATACCAATAATATCCCCTATATCAAGTAACTTGAAAATTTCAAAAACTTCTTCTCCTATTCCATTTACATTTAAATAGAATTGGATTTTCCCCTGGCCATCCTTGAGATGGCCAAAGCAAGCTTTGCCATGCTCTCTAATACTAATTATCCTGCCAGTTAAAGTAACTATAGTTTCATTCTCACTGTATTCCTCGAAGCTTTCCAAAACTTCAGCAGAACTAAACTCAGCTTTAAAGTTCTGGGCATAGGGATTAATGCCCCTTTCCAACAACTCATTTAACTTGCGATGCCTGGCCTGAATTAATTCGTTTTCTTGCTCCATTTCATATCTCCCTAACTACACTATTTTTTTGCAACCACCTTGAATTTCAAAACTCCAGCAGGTACTTGCACCTCAACAGTGCTGCCTACCTTCTGCCCATAAATTGCTTTCCCTACTGGCGATTCATTGGAAATTTTATTATTTTCTGGTTCAACTTCTGCAGTTCCAACTATAGTATATTCCATCTTTTCATCAGTGTCCAGGTTTAACAGAGTAACCTTATCCCCTAATGATACTGTCTCCTCATCTTGGTCTTCTTTTTTAAGAAGCCTTGCATTGCGGAGCCATTTTTCCAAAGTAGCTATTCTTCCTTCTATAAAAGCCTGTTCGTTTTTTGCATCTTCATATTCCGAGTTCTCGGAAATATCTCCGTATGAAATTGCCTCCTTGATGCGAGAAGCTACTTCCTTCCTTTTTACGGATTTTAAATGAGATAGTTCGTTCTCTATCTTTTCCAAACCATCCGGTGTTAAAACAATTTCCTCATTATTATTGGATACTTCTTCTTTTGCCATCTAAGCCATTCCCCCATAAAAAAGGATTTAAAAACTGATTCATACTATGAAGGTCTGCCCCTTAATATGCAAGCAGACCACTGCCCTTTTCATTTTTTCTA
Source organism: Syntrophomonadaceae bacterium (assembly GCA_003554535.1). Next base: position 2,392 of record PWGT01000200.1, read on the forward strand.
ATTATAATAACACCCTAACTATATGTCAATTATAACTTTAAAACAGATAAGACATCTGGTAGTGTTATTAACTATTGGTTCCAACCTTGTAAATAAAATATCCATAGTAAAATCTGCCAATGAATAAAAATCCTGAAGCTTGCCCAGAAACCACTCTATCTCCAAAGTTTGATTTCTTTCCCCGAAACATAACCAGCTAATTTGAAACCATGTTTGAAAGCCATCTTTGACATTTCTTCTATTTTCTCAACTCTTATTCTCTCCCCAAGGGAATAATTAGTTTTCATTTTTTCCAATGCAAGTATAATAGTTTCAGCATCTTCGGCTCTTATTATTCCTGCAGGATAGTCATATGGATAGCTGGCTTTTAAATGCGAAGGAGCCTTAATTAAAGGAGCATCTATAGGGGTAATACCAGGTTGCCTCCCCAAAATGTTTTGTTTATTCTGCTGGAGGGGATTGCAACGAACTACCAGGATGTCCTGCTCCATAGAAATATCATTAATATTAAAATTTACATCTACAGACTTAAAATCTTCATAAGTAGCAATAAAAAAAATATCAGCTTTTTTTATGCTTTTAGACAAATGAGTGGTTTTTTTTACAGAAATACCATAATTACGAAATATATTACTACATAAAGAATCTAACTTCTTTACAGAAGAAGAAACCAAGGTAAAAAAGCGATAACCCTCACGGGCTAAAGCGTGGACAACCGCACTCCCTGTAGACGTTGATGCCCCCCACACCAAGCATTCAACCTCACCAATAGTTTTGCCCCGATCCCCTAATTCTTTTTCCACAGCTTGCAAAAGAGCAGCCAACCTGTAACTTCTTCCGGTTGTAACAGCTACACCATTCATAGCCTTAGCAAAATCCAATCCATCACGAGTAGCAACTGCTAATCCTTCTCCTGTACCTATCAACTGCAGCTTGCTTTTAGTAGCTAACTTATTGCATTTTTGCAACTTGTGATTCAAAACTCCGTTTTGTGAGCCGTTAATTTCCTCTTTATTTAAAGCCATGGTGATGAGATATCCTTCAATTTCATAATCTGCAGAAAAAACTACCTTCCTTTTCTTCTCAAAAGGAAGATACTGATCAATCAATCTTGTCCAGCTTTGAGGCAAGCTTTTTAAAATGCCTGCTCTTTTTCTGTCTTGAGCGTTTTCCTTTACACTAACCACCTGTGCGAATTTAAAAGGAGGCATTTAAAACTCCTGAAGCAATATTTTTTTCAATCTGTAACTGCTTAGAGGGAAAATACACCCCTGAGCAAAACATATTTAATTACTTATATTCTCTCGTAAATAAGTTTAGAATATTTTAATTCAATTCAATTATATTTGGTTTAAAATCAAGAATTTCAAGCATATGATCATATTCACCAGCAGTTAATTCGCGATTATTTTCAGAAAGACATACCAGGAGGGCTTCCACAATGTTAGTACCGAAAGAACGACCTTCAAATACAGGAGTAGTAGTAACCAGGGTTTTTACTTTTCTATTGCGAAGAAATTCAACATCCTCTTGAGTGATCGTATTAGTGATAATAATTTTACCAGGCAATTCTGGGGGCATATACCGCTTTATAAAATGGTAATCCCCGGCAACAATATCTGCTTTTTCAAAATATTTCTCGTAACGTGGCTCATTTACCTCTTGTTTTTCTCCGGTAGGATAAATTAAGCTAAAAGGTAATAGCCTGATAATGGGAACAAGAAGGCGGGCTGCACGAGCCAATGCCTGCAATGAATAAAGAGGTATGGGCATTTTCAAAGCGTAGAGAAAATCTCCGTAAATCATTTTGCAACCGGCTTCTTCTAAAGATTGAGCCATACCCATTCTGTCCATGCCTGACATGAGCAAGGCACAGGGGTTACCCTTAAGGAGATCCGTATTTTCCGAAATATGCTTAATTACTTTTCGCTCCAAAGTATTTTTCAAGCCAGAACCATCTACAACAGGAGTTCTTTTTGCCGCTCTCACTACTCTCTGGGCGTCTCGGATTTCATAACGACGGTCAACAGCGTAAAGATATAAATCCATCCCCCCGAGCCCAAAAGCATCCACCTTGCCATCATTTTCTTTTATATATTCAATCATGGCATTGAGATCACCATTAGTAGCAATCCTTTGAATTTTGCATTCTTCACCCATCAAATTTACAGTTACAGAATGATTGCGAGCCTGGCTTCCCAAGCTAATACCCACTACATGTTTCATTTCCCCATAAACCTCCCTTACAGATTACTCGGTTAAAGGCTTCAATTCCGCTTCCAATTTATTAGTGTCTATCATACAATCATGCTCCAGAGGAGAATCACCTAACTCCCAAAAAACTATCTCATTATCCAGGAAAGCTTCCGCTACTCGCTTCCAATTCTCCGAGGTCATTAACACAATCAAATCGAATTGTTTTAACTCGGTAATAATGTTCACCACGATATTGAAAAAATCCAGGGCACTTCGTTCGTGAATCAAGCCCCACCTTTCTTCATTGTTCATCAACAATACATAATCTATGCCCAAGTTCTGACACAACTCGTTAATATCATCCTTATTCTGTACAGGAAATGCAACCATGGCCAGCTTTTTACCTTTCCGAATCTCCCCTACTGACTCTATCCGGGACACAAAACTTCTTTCTAATCCCAACCTATCAGCTACTTCCTGCTGAGATAATCCCTGGCTTCGTAAGGTAAAAAGCTTATCTATTACCCTATCAATCTTTTTGCGGCTTACCATTTTAGAGCCTATTCTGGTGGTCTCCAAAGATTCCATTTTTCAACAACCCTTCTTGTGCACACAATTGTCTACACCTACTCATTATTCTACAAGCATTAACTAAGATTTTCAAGCACCTGGGAATAAAAAATGTTAAACATGTTGTATATATACTATACAATTTTTAAAAGAAAACGGATTTTCTATAATATTTCTGTAGCCGTCTCATGACTTTAACCTAAATATTTAGAAAATCCGTTAAAGAAATATTTAATTAAATTGTAACTGCTCAGGCATTGCTAGGAAAAGAGTAAACACACCCCCACCCCGACCCTCCCCCTTCAAGGGGGAGGGAGAAAAAAAGCAACCCCTTCAAGGGAAGGTAGAAAAATCAACAATATCAATGAATGCTTCCAAGTACAACTAAAGTTCTTCGAGAATAATCTGATGGTCATCTAGCAACAATTCTTTCAACCTGGCTTTAACTTTTTTTTCTTCTCCCAACAAACCGACCAATAATACCTCACCATCATCAGGCTTTACCTGGCTTACATCTTCCATTAAAACCTTCTTTTCATCTCCGCTAATTAAATAGGCAGTAGATTGACACATGTCTCTCCCTCCTTATCCCTCTATATTGATTGATTGTCTAGACAATATTTCATCAAACAGGGATACAAATTCCTCCCTTGATGAAGCTTTATTTATTTTACTGCGTATAGCAACAGCTCCTTTTATAGCCTTAACGTACCAGTGAGCATGTTTACGCATCTCCTTTATCCCCCTGTTTTCCCCTTTGTGCTCAATCAAGAGATCAAGATGCCGGAGTGCCTTTTCCATGCGCTCCTCCAGAGTAGGAGAAGGAACTTTTATCCCTTTTTCTATTAAGCTTTGCGCTCTACTAAATATCCACGGGTTACCCATGGCCCCACGAGCAATCATAACTGCAGAGCAATTACAATAATCGAGCATTTTTTGAGATAATTCAGGAGTAAAAACATCACCATTTCCCAAAACCGGTATCTCTACTTCCTCTCCAATTTGTTTAATTATATCCCAGTCAGCTTCACCACTAAAGCCTTGCTCAACCAAGCGCCCGTGGACGGCAATTGCCTGCACTCCTACTTCTTCTGCTTTTTTAGAAATTTCCAGAGCAGTCAGGCAATCTTCCCAGCCTTTTCGTATTTTTATAGTAACCGGCACTTGCAAGTTTTTTACCAGTGACTCCGTAATATTAAAAGCCAAAGAAGGATCCCTCATCAGCCAACCGCCTTCTTTGTTTTTTAATATTTTCCGTGCCGGGCAGCCCATATTAAAATCTACGATGTCAGCTTTAAAATAATCCTGGGCAATTTTGCCAGCTTTGGAGATAACATCGGGGTCTGAGCCAAATACCTGAACAGAAATAGGTTTGTCTTTACTTAAAAAGTATCCAATATCCTTCAGCTCATCTTCGGATAATTCCAACAGCCCCCTGGCATTTATCATCTCCGAATACACAAGCCCGCATCCCTCTTCACGGCAAATTTGGCGAAAAGCATGATCGGTAATGCCCGCCATTGGCCCAAGTA
>PWGT01000090.1 GCA_003554535.1 Syntrophomonadaceae bacterium
GCCTCATAAACATCATTTTCTTTGAGCCCATGCCAGGGAGGATTATCAGTTGCAGTTATGTATTGCAAATCCAGCGGCCCCTTCTTGATCCTTCCTCCATTGACGGGAAAATGTAGCCCGCCTATTATTGCATATATTGGTTCATCAAACAATTCACGAGCCCTCTCCAAAATTCTGTCCACAGTCTGGTGACCACAACCCACTATGAGAACAATTCCCTTTCCCTCTACATTGATAGCCAGGCTTTGCTCCAGGGTATAACCCATTACGAATAAATAGCGAGGATGAGGCCCAATGCTGGCCACGCCTGGCTTTATAACTTCAGGCTCATTAACTACCCTTACATCCATGTTTGGGTTCCAGGATGAAGGTTTTACCTCTTCCGGAGCATAAGTAGTAATTGTTCCAATATTAATATGGCCTTTAGATAAACTGAATGTTCCTTGCCTTTGTTCCTCCATACCGCCAACATGATCCAGATGCAAATGACTCAAAAAAATAAAATCAATATCTTCTAACTTAACTCCCAGTTGATCCATATTTTGAATCAACGGAGAAGGATGTGTTGCCTGCAAGTTACGTCCCAGGTCCATAAGAATATTGGTATCGTCAGCCCTTATAAGATATGAAACCCCGGGCTCTGTACTCAAATTATCATTAACAGCGTAATAATCAACTAGAGGAAGAATAGTGAGATGTTTAACCTCGCCAAATGGAGAAAGCTTGGCAAATTTCATGTTGCTTATTTCTTCTTCTACTTTCTTTTTGCCAGCTTCCAACATATTTATCTTGTTCAAAATAAAAACATACCCTACCAAAAAAATTACGACTACAGCAAATACTACTTTCAACACTTATCCTCCCATAAAAAAAAGGACTTTTTTAGACTCTTTTTTTATTATATTGTTCGCAGACGAAAGAAGTTTTCAAAAATAATTTTATTTTCAGACTCCTTTCGCTAGCTTATCTCTTAAATGAAAGATAACACAAGAAAATATTAAAAACAAGGTAACTACCCTTAACTACCCGTAAATCAACAGCAAATATAGGGGAAGCTCCCCGGTAGCTGCCACCAAAAAGAATACTATTTTAATTAGCTAAACTAAAAAAGCGACAGGGTTCCGTCGCTTTTTTAGTTTATAATAATTCAGTTTGGTCCTTAGTTAGGCAGGTTGAAACCCTGAAATATCCAAAATACTACCCTTTCTTTCTCCCTCAGGCTTGAAGTTAGCCTTTACTTCCATACCGACTTCTACATCTCCCGGATTGCAATTTTCTAACCAGTGGACCAGATAACCATCTGCAATTTTAATAACAGCTATGATGGAGGGAGATTCTTTTTGAGTGCCATCTTTTTCAACATAAGAAACTGTATAGGTATAAACCTCTCCCCTGGTTCCAACATCAATCCACTCCGACAATTCAGCAAAGCATCTTTCGCAGTACAATTTTCCCGGGACAAAGGTTAACTGGCAGTGAGGGCAGCTAGTTCCATAAATGCGCTCTTCTTCTTTAATTCCTTCCAAAAATTTTTGTCCAGCTAGACCAGCAGTATAGCGGTTTTTGACCGGAAAACTTACTACTTCGTCCGAATCCCAATATTTATTATCGATATTTTTGTTTATTCTTTCCACCAAACCCATTAGCACTTAATCCTCCCTTCTTAATAAGGCTTAAAATACTTAATATCAGTAATAGCTCCCGTTCTTTCTTCTGCGGGTTTCCACACTGCCTTTACTTTCATGCCGATGAAAATTTTATCCGTTTCTACCTCGCCCAAAAGGTGCAAAATTCCCATGCCCTGGGTAGCTCCATCAATTTCAATCACAGCTGGCAAGTGAGGATTTTGCCCTGGTTCAACCCGAGTAGCATCCCAATTAACCTGGCAAACAGAAAAGGTATTTACCACTCCAGTATCTTCTACATATACCCAGTCATCAGAAGGACAATAACATAGCTCGCAAAACATCCGCGGCGGCAACATAATCCGGCGGCACTTGTTGCATTTTTTGGCTATGATTTTCCCGTTTTTTAATTCCTCCAGGTATCTGCCGATAGCCACCCCTGTATCCCAGGTATACCTGCAATTTAGGGCATCATCTACTGTAAATATTTTATTTTGCTCCACATCTTTCCCAGAAAGGCCTGTGCCTCCCCTGACAAATTCTGTGTGATCCATTTTTTCCCCACCTTCCTGTACAAATTTGTCTTCAAATTATAGTAAAACACAAAAATATTAAATTCCCAACACTGCTACTGAGCTCACCTGCATTAAATCACCCCAAGCCTGACAAACCCCATATTTGGGTTTTCCGGGAACCTGTCTTTCGCCGGCCTCTCCTCGTAACTGCCAGAAAAGCTCAGCAACTTTCATTGTTCCTGCAGCAGCAATGGGATTGCCAACCCCCAAAAGCCCGCCTGAGGGGCACATGGGCAAGTTTCCATCCTGGTCAAAGTGACCGTCATTTAATAGCTCAACAGTTTTGCCCGGTGGAGATAGTTGCAAACCTTCCATATGGTGCAGTGCTTTATAATCAAAAGGATCATAAGGTTCGGCAATATCTATTTGCTTGGCGGGCTCAGTAATACCAGCCATATCATAAGCCATTTTGGAAGCTTTTTCCAAATAACGGGGGTAATAAAGATCCCTGGTGGCCCAATAAGCAGTATCCAAATTCCAGCCTACACCCTCTACCCAAACCGGTTTATCTGTTACCCGGCGCGCTACATGTTCTGCTGCCAAAACCACAGCAACGGCACCATCAGAAACAGGGCTTACATCTAGCCTGTTTACAGGATAAGCCATTACTTCCGAATTAAGAACATCTTCTAAGGTTACCTCCTCATTAAATTGGGAAGAAGGATGTTTAATGCCCTGATTTTTATTCTTAACCGCCACTTTGGCCATATCTTCCTTGGTATAGCCATAGGTATTCATATACCTATTCATCTCCATGGCAAATATCCATAGTAGAGTAGGCTGCAAAGGCCTTTCAGTAATGTTATCAAAAATAGTTAGAAAAAAAGCCTGAGCATGCGGCATAGCGCTAGACATTTTTTCCTCACAAACTACTAAGCATGTATCAAACATTCCCGAAGCAATATGGTACCATCCATGAGCAAGGGCATGAACGCCAGTGGCTCCTCCTACAAAAACTCGCATAGTAGGCTTGTTCCATCCCCCACACCCATCTGCAAGATATTCTCCTTTCTGATGAATACCATCAAATGCATCAGGAGCACTACCATGGGCTACAGATTCTATATCCTCCAAGTTAAGATCGCAACTATCCAGGGCAGCCCTGGTAGCTTGATAAGAAAGTTCCTTAGGGGTTTCCTGGGCTCTTCGAATGAAATTGGTCATTCCCGCCCCTACTACGCCAACTTTTCTCATGATACACAACCCTCCGTTTTCCTTATTAATATCTTTAAATTTCCTAACTTCTTTACCAGGGTCAAAATAAAGCTTTAGTCTTCAATACCTAAAACAGCAGCCACTCCCGTAGCGGTTGGAATTCCCCTCCAGGAAAATGCCAGGCCAGTCCGAGCTTTATCCAATTGCTTTTTACCGGCCTCACCACGGAGCTGCAAAACCACTTCCATGACCTTATGTAAGCCATTACCTTCATGTAAATAACCTACCCCAAGATTGCCCCCAGAAACATTTACAGGGAAGTCTCCTTGATTACTAAAAAAGCCCTGTTCTAGCAAGTTGCCGGCCTCCCCACGAGTACAAATCTTCAAAGCCTCCAGGTGTTGCAACTCTTTGTATGAAAAAGTATCATCAATTTCGGCAAAATCAATTTCTTTTCTGGGAGCTTTAATTCCAGCCATCCGATAAGCCTTTTCCCCTGCCAGGGAAGCATAGATAGCATCTCCCCATCCTTCTTCTCTGGTATCAAGATTGGGAGTATCAGTTGCCCATCCCATACCTTTGATCCAAACCGGTTTTTTACTCATTTGGCGAGCTTTTTCTTCTGATGCGAGTAACAGAACTATAGCACCGTCAACATCACCGCTGGTATCTAAATAGCTCAAAGGAAGGCACATAGGTGGAGAATTAAGGACGTCCTCAAACTCAATCTTGGCACCGTAAGCAGCAACAGGGTTATGCAATGCATTATATTTATTCTTTACCACTACTTTAGCACACTGCTCACGAGTAGCCCCTGTTTCGTAAAGATATCGGTTCATCTCCATTCCTGCGATCATGTAGGGATTCTCGTTAAAAGGCCTTATAAATATGGGATCGCAGGCATAGGATACCATGTTATTTTTATTAGAAACATTTGAAGCCTTCGAAAAAGCTGAAGCTGCAACCACATCCATCTCCCCGGTTTGAATATGCATCATGGCCGATGCAATGCCCTGCATGCTATCACCAGCGATACTCTGCACAGGCTTGAGCACCGCTCCAAGCTGATCAGGGACATATTCATCAGCAATACTTACTCCTTCCATAAAATCCTCTGATGAAGCCACAAAAGCATCAATATCTTGGGGATGTATTCCCCCTGCATCTTCATAGCATTTTTGAGCAGCTTCAAAAATCATTTCCCGGTAAGACACATCCTGGGAGGTGGTTCGAAAACTGGTATAACCTACTCCCACTATAGCTACTCTTTTCATCTCTTTTATAATCCCTCCTCTATTTTTGCTAACTACTACTTTATAAATTTAAACTATACCAACAACCAATCCTTAAATAAAACTAAAAACCTGCAAATGACTCAACCAGATATTTTAGTCATATCCCTCCTTTAAAATATTATTTTTATAAAAAACCCTAAAAATATTTTTTTATTTAACAACCATTCCAAGATTTATATACTTCCGCAAGATTAATCATATTTTTTATCATTTTAAAAAATTCTATATTTGTGTGTAATTTTCCTTCTCTGTTATTAATTTGTTTTAAGAATACTACTTTATTTGCTGGAAATTATTTTCTGGAGATAGTTGAAATTAATTACTGAAAGATCATCTACTATGAAGTCTGCTTCTGTTAGGTCCTGTTTTATAGAATTAGGATTTTGAAAACCAATGCAAATCATCCCGGCTGCTTTAGCAGCTTTTACACCATGATTTGAATCTTCAATGACTATACAACAATGAGGAGAAACTTGCAGCAAGCTAGCAGTGTTATAAAATATTTCTGGTTCTGGCTTCCCCCTGCTAACATTATCTCCACTCAACATAACATCGAAATAGCCATCCAATTGGAGCCCCGCCAAAGTTACTTCTACTAATTGCCTGGAAGACGAAGAAGCCAGGGCAGTGTAAATGTCCCTTTTCTTTAAATCATTAAGAAGTTCCCAAATACCCGGTATGGGTTCTTTATTTCCTTCCCGCATATATTCCAGGCTTCTGCTCAGTTGCATTTCTTTTAATTTATTAACAGGAAAAGGCAAAGAATACTCCCTCTTAATATCCGACCACATTTCCTGATTAGTAACTCCAATATATTGAGAGTATTTTTTTTGATCGACTTTAATTCCTAATTCAGAAAATATTTGCCGGTTAATTTCTTCGTAAATAGGTTCACTGTCAATAATCACCCCATCCATATCGAAAATTACTGCCTGCAACAAATTGTCACCTTCCTCCCTTTCTATTTACTTACCTTTAAACTCAGCTTCCCGCCTTTCAACGAAAGATTTTAATCCTTCGGCAGCATCTTCACTGTTCATGATACCTTTCAGATCAGGAAGCAGATGAGAAATAGCCTCTTTTGTACCAGAAACCCTGGCCCTGCGGGAGGATATAAGCGATGTTTGTACCGCAAGCGGTGCCTGCCGGGCAATGCGATCGGTAAGTTCCAGGGCTTTGTCAAACTGATCACCCGGTTCCGTGATTTCTTGAACCAGCCCTAAACGATAAGCTTCCTGGGCTTTTATTTCATCACCAGTAAGCAAATACCGCATAGCATTTCCCCAACCAACTTCTTCGAATAAACGCACAGTTGCTCCCCCTACCGGATAGATACCCCGCTTTACCTCGATTTGTCCAAAACGGACGTTAGAAGCTGCTACACGAACATCAGTGGCCAATAAAAGTTCCAACCCGATTGTAAAACAAATACCCTGGACAGCCATCACCATGGGCTTTGTTAACCTGTTATCCTCATCCAGACCAAAAGGATCTATTGAACCTTCAGGCAACTCAGGAAATTTTCCCTCCCCAAAAGTATCTGCCCATTTAATTAACTCCAACCCGGACGTAAAATGCTCGCCATGAGCGTAAAGCAAGCCACACCTGAGCTCCCTTTCATTTTGCAGTTGGCCAAAAGCTCTTGCCAGATCCCAGTACATGTCCACATCGAAAGCATTCAATTTATCCGTTCTATTTATACCTATTAACAAGACATGACCTTTTTTATCAACAGTAATTTTGGCATTCTCCATATTAAAACCTCCTTATCTTATAATGTTGATACAATGCCATACTACCGGCAGTGCCATACTACCCGCCCAATTTTGTTTCTTTAACACCCCCAATTACGACTTGGAACTTTCTCTCTTTCCAGCACGTCTTCAGAAGTTGCCTGCCATCTCACTTTAGTTTGCTCTCGCAGAATCCTAAATAGATGATAAGGAATGCCAGCGATCATGTACTCAGGATAATTCGTACCCCACCCAATGCCACCACTACAAAAATGGGAA
>PWGT01000156.1 GCA_003554535.1 Syntrophomonadaceae bacterium
AAGAAGCCGAGGACAATATGTACAAGAATAAACTTACCGAAAGCCGCAGCGGAAAGAGTGGTGTTTTGAAGGCCCTTTTAAAAACCCTGGAAGAAAAAAGCTATGAAACGCAAGCCCATACTCGACGTATGCAAGATTTAGCGTTGAAAATAGGAAAGAGAATAGGAATTACTGATACAGAATTAAGCCGGTTAAGTTTGGTAATAACTTTACATGATATAGGTAAAATCATAGTTCCTGAAGAAATATTAACTAAAAAGGGTGCTTTGACAGAAGAAGAATGGGAAATTATAAAAAAACACCCGGAAACTGGATACCGTATTGCCCTTTCAACAGAAGATTTTGCCCATGTAGCAGAAGATATATTGTCCCACCATGAGCGCTGGGACGGCACCGGTTATCCCCGGGGATTAAAGGGAGGAGAAATACCCCTTTTGGCTCGTATCACAGCCATAGCCGATGCCTATGAGGTGATGACCAACGGCAGGCCTTATAAAAACTCTATGTCCCACGAGGAAGTGGTTGAGGAAATAAAGGGTTGTGCCGGTAGCCAGTTTGACCCGGAACTGGTAAAAGTTTTCCTTGCGGTTTTAGAAGCTGACAAACAAATTTCCGCAAAATAGACAGGAGAAGGGAGAAAATTTCCAAAAAGTAAAAATGGGGAGATAATTATAATAAGTAAAATTAAGAGCAAAAAAGATACAAATATATCCATATTGTTATTTTCAATATTTATTCTTAATGAAATTATAATTTTGATTGTTGCGCATAAGATCAAAAATTTGACATTGTAAAGATAGTTAGAACAGGGGTATAATTAAATTTGGAGGTGATTGGTGTGAGAAGCTATCCCGTAATTATTGAACAGGATGAGACCGGTTACGTTATATATTGCCCTGTTTTTAAAGGTTGTTATTCTCAATGGGATACAATAGATGAAGCTTTGAAAAATATAAAAGAAGCAATGGAATTGTGTATTGATGATGAAGAAAATCCAGTTAGCAGTATAATCTTTGGCAATGTGGTGTTAGAAAGATGACACCTAAGCTACAAACCCAATTAGCCAAGTTTGAATCAGCTTTCAATAATTTTTTATATTCTTATTTAATTAGGCGTGATTTTTCGGCGTATGAAGAAATGTTTGTAGAGGAGTCTTGCGGTTTTGGCACAGGCATAGATGAAGTTTTTTCTAACAAAACCGAAAACCTGGAACTTACAAAGCGCGATCTTGATTCTGTGCCTAACCCGGTAAAATATACAATACAACATAAAGTAATAAAACTTATTGATCAACACAATGCTATTGTTGCTGCAATTCTTGATTTAGAAACAGAAATTATGGGGCAGAAAGTCAAGTTTAACAACTTTAGAATGTTAATAACGCTACATGAAAAAGAGGACACAATCAAGTTTGCAGGCCTTCATTTTTCTTTCCCAACAGATGTTCACGGGGAAGGCGAAGCCTACCCATTAAAAGAATTAGAGGATCGTGCCCATGTGCTTAGCCGTATGGTAGAAGAAAAAACCAAAAGCCTGCAGGAAGCTTATAAAGAGTTAGAGACTATAATAGATACTGATAATGTTTCTGGTTTATTTTCCCGCTATTATTTTGAAAAATCAATAAATGCAGAATGGGAACGGTTTAACCGTTTTAGTCGAAGTTATTCCCTGGTAATGATGGATATTGATCAATTTAAACATATTAATGATACTTACGGACACATAGTTGGCGATGAAGTATTGCTCATAATAGGGAAAGTGATTCAACAGCAGCTAAGGCCTTCAGATGTTGCTGCTCGTTGGGGTGGTGATGAGTTTATATTATTGTTGCCCGAAACTTCAAGTGACGGCGCACTAAGAGTTGCCCAGCGCATTAATAATCAGCTTGCTCGTCAAGATTGGCCTACAAAAAAGCCAATTGTCGTAAGCTTTGGTATCAGCAGCATTAATCCTGGCGAATTACCCGAAGATGTGTTCCAGAGAACAGATAGTGCATTATACCAGGCAAAGCATAATAAATGGGATAAGATTATTGTTCAATCGTAAACATTAAAAATTTTAAGGAGGCTTTAGGGTTCATTACTGACAAAAAGAACTATGGCATGTTTTTTAGGCAATCAACAAAAATCAACAGTTCAAAAAATTATGATTGTATTTTAATAAGGCTTCTAATAGCCCCGCTTAATGCGGGGTTATTTTTTGAGTGCGCCCGGCACGGGCGCAATCTAACGGGTGAAAGTCCCGAGTGCAGGTTGACAGTGCCAAGCACATAGCCTAAGGCAAGGGTGTCCCCGGCGACGGGGAATCTGAAGGAAGCCGGCGGCAAAATCCTGGTCCGACGAATAGGAACCACATAGAAGGCCTATGCCGATGGATAAGACTGCACAACAAGTTAAAGTCCAAAACTGTCCGAAATCGGCAGGGTAAATGTGGCGGATAGATGGGAGGAAAGATTGCGCTCTTACCCGGGGAGATCTCGTCACCCGCCAAAAGGCAACCTTTGCAGTGATGCAAAGTTAAGTGGCGAGAAGTCAGCAGAGGTCATAGTACCGGCCAAGCCGGGAAGGACTGAACACGAAGCGGTGAAACCGCCGAAGATTTCAGACCGTACAAAGATCGTAGAAAATCGAAGCTGAACGGGAAAGACCGGACCGTTGGAAACGGAAAGGAACCCGGTAGCACGTAGTACGGCTGAGCAGAATTGGAAGGAGAAGCCAAGATGAAAACGACAGAAAAGCTACTGGAGGAAATTGTCCACAGAGACAACATGAACCTGGCTTACCGAAAAGTGAGAAGCAACGGAGGTAGTCCCGGCATCGACGACATGACAGTGGAAGAAGCCCTGCCCTACCTGAAAGAACATGGCAGAGAACTTATAGGAAAACTTCTCGCCGGCAACTACAAACCCAGCCCAGTAAAAACCGTGGAGATTCCTAAACCCAAAGGCGGCGTCCGGAAGCTGGGCATTCCCACCGTCATCGACCGTATGATCCAACAAGCCATTGTCCAAGTCATAAACCCACATTTCGAGAAAGTTTTCAGCGACAACAGCTATGGATTCAGAGCCGGTCGAAGCACCCACGACGCTCTTCGGAAAGCCAAAAGCTACATCGCTGAAGGCCGTCGACAGGTAGTGGACGTCGACCTGGAAAAATTCTTCGACAAAGTCAACCACGACATGCTCATGCATCGGGTAGCCAGAGTCATCGAGGATAAGCGTGTGTTGAAACTCATTCGGGCCTACCTAAAAGCAGGTGTTATGGAAAACGGCGTCATCACCCGGGACGAATGGGGGACACCCCAAGGCGGACCCTTAAGCCCACTGTTGAGCAACATCATGCTGGACGATCTGGACAAGGAGCTGGAACGAAGGGGATTAGCCTTCGTCCGTTATGCGGACGATTGTAACATTTACGTTAAGACGCCCCGGGCAGCAGAGAGAGTGATGGAAAGCATCACACAGTACATCGAAACCAAACTCAAGCTAAAGGTAAACCGGGAGAAAAGCAGCACAGGCAGTTTCTTCTGAAAGACATTTCTGAGTTATGGCTTCTACATGCGAGAAGGCGAAGTCCGCTTCAAAGTGCCGAGCGATAGAGTTAAACACCTGAAGGATAGAATCCGAAAACTTACCAGCCGGAAATGGTCCACTGCTATGGAGTACAGACTGCAAAGAATCACCCAAGTTATGCGGGGCTGGGTGCAGTATTACAAGACGGCCGACATGAAACGCATTACGGAGTCAATTGATCAATGGACCCGCAGAAGACTCAGAGCTATCCGCTGGAAAGAGTGGAAGAAAATCAAGACAAAGCATGACAACCTTGTCAAGCTGGGAACAGATACCTTGAAAGCATGGGAATATGCCAATACCAGGAAGAAATACTGGCGAATATCAAGTTCATGGATTCTTACAAAAACCCTGACCAACCAATACTGGCTGGTACAGGGTTATAAGGATTTCAGTAGCTACTATCTGTCCGTTAAAGTTGATGTTTCGTGAACCGCCGTGTACCGAACGGTATGCACGGTGGTGTGAGAGGTCGGTAGCTGAATTAATCAGCTACCTCCTACTCGATTAAGGAGACAGTTATTAATTATTAAAGGAGGAAACAATGGAGTTTATTGCTTCAATTTCATCATGGTATATTTTAATATACTACCTTTACGCGGCTCTTATTATAGGGTTTATCCAGTAATAATAGAGTGTTTCATTCAAGCAGTTATCATGCTATATAGGGGGTAGGGATTGAATGAAAAAGAAACCGAAATAATTAAGTGTTTTAAAAAAAATAATTAAACTTTACAGAAGATATAAACTCCAGGCAATCCCTAGACGATATGAAAAAGTATACCAGAGAATATATTTAAAAATCCTGGATTTGGCAATCAACAAAACCGTAAAGGCCCTAGTCGTTAAACTGTGAGGTTTCTCTCTATTCTAATTAGAGAAACGCTTTGTTATTTGAGGAAGCTTCATATCAAAAGAAAAATATTTTTACAATTTATTAATTTAGAGTTTGGAGGTTTTATTTATGTTTAAAAACAGAAAGGTAATATCTATTTTTGTAGCAGCAATATTTTTGCTATCAATGATAGCTGGTTGCGGTTTGCCTGGTGATCAAGAAAATGGAAATGACCTTGACAAAAGCTCAAAAGAAAAGACTGATTACGGTGTTGATACTGATTTCGACCCCATAAAAAAGGCACTTAAAAGGGATGATAGTATCGTAAAAAGCCAGGGAATAAGCATCGAATTAGATGATGTTTTCTTGGAAGAAGATTCATATGTTAAAATACTTAAAATGCAAGCCCCTGCACCTTTAGAAAATACAAAAGTAAATGCTTATAAGTTTGAAGTAGATACAAGTAGCTATAATGGACTTTATACTATTACAATTCCTTACGAACCAGGGGAAGGGGACATAGGGGCAGGATATTATAATGAGGACATCCAGAAGTGGGAGCCTGTGGTTTATGAAATCGATAAAGAAAATAGCGAAGTGATAATAACAACAGACCATTTATCTACCTATGCTTCTTTTAAGGTAGTAGAAGAAGGGACTAGAAGTGCCCGGCTGGAATCCAATCTCTTTGAGGCACATAACCATCTAGGTCGATACGAAAGTGATTACGGAGCTATTATCCAGGAATCCTTTGGTCCAGAAATGTCTCCTGGCAGTAAGGCATATGATTTAGGTAAAAGCGTTGTAGACGATTGGTTTATGGCTTCTGGTATGATACTGGAGTTTGAAGGGGTGGCTTATAGCTCAGATTTTTTGGATGGCCTTTCTACAGCATTTGGTAATGTAGGTCTTGCTCTTTCTATGGCACAACTGGCTGTAGATTACAGCCATGGAAACGATCAAGAAATGGCAGTAAACGCCTTCAATACTTCCCAGGGAGTTGCCATTGGAAAATGGGGCACAAAAGCACTTAAATTGTCTATGGTGGGGGTAACCGCTATAGACTATTCTGTAAATAGACTGGCAGAAGATGCTATTGGCGGCAGAGAAGATGTTTGGCGCGAAGCTTACAGATTGTATTACAGAGAGAACCATCAAAGGTCATACGAAGACTGGTACCATAGACTATTGGAGCTTCATGACCATGCAGAATCTCCCGAACAATTTGACAGGCTAATGAATACAGAATTAAACAGATACACTTATAAATTTTGGCGCGAAGATTATGGGGTCATTGGTGATTACCAATCAGAAGCACAGGATCATAGACTTACTGGCGGTGGAGGCTTAAACGAAGATTTGAAAGAAGAGATTGCGGATGAATACAAAGCCCAATTGCTGAGTGAAACCCTTTGCCCTGTATTTAGAAGGATAGAAAAAGAAATCAGGTATGAGCAGTTTAAAGATTACCAGGCAGAACTTGCATCAGCCAGAGATAAGTTGAACAAAGTGGTTGATTTTGAAATCGTAGAAGTGCTTGATTCGGATGAAGAGGCAAATTATGCAGGTTACACGGTGCAGTTTGGACCTTTAAGCGAAGATGCCGACACAGATGATTGGACAGGAACATTGGATAACGAAGGTAGAGCCCAGTCACAGTTTACAATTCTGGGGCATATGTCATCAGGTGCTCCCGATGAAATAAGGTTGTATGAAACCGAAAAAGACCTGGAAAAGAGCAATCCTGTATTAACCCAGGAATTTGTAGTAGACGTGCCCCACACTATAATAGAAATCTGTGGCATAGAGGGTGAATTGGAAGGAAGTTGGAAGGGGACTATGGTTGTAGAAGAAACTTTTTTATGCAGAGAAGGTATAACCAAAGAAGATATAAACCAGCTTATGAAAGAAGGACCTGATACTGGAGAAAAAGTAGAAGGATTTGAAGAAGTTTCTGAAGAGTGCGAAGAAGGCATGGAGCAACTAATGTACGAATTCTTCAAAACAATATTAGAGCTAGTTGGAGAAGAAATCAGAACAAAAATGACATTTAACAGCACCAGCCAGGAAAACACTTATACAGGGGTATTATCTGTAGAAATTGATCAAGATTTTGGGACAGAAGAAGATACAGCTCAAGATGTAAAGGC
>PWGT01000058.1 GCA_003554535.1 Syntrophomonadaceae bacterium
CATCTTCCGAGTTGTCAAGCCGTTTTATCTCGCATATTAAATCTCTTAATGAGAAAATGAATATCCCAACTTTTATTAAAGAGATTAAAGAAGATGACATCCCGCTTATTGCCAAAAAAATATTGGGTGAAGCTCACCCCAACTATCCAGTACCCAAAATAATGAATGATAATGAATGCCGAGAAATACTATATATGCTTTTGGATCCGAAAAATAATACTAAATAACCGTTTTTTATAAACTTTTCCCCAAAAACTCTTTTGAAGAATTTGCCCAATCCTGCCGCCACCTGTCCGAAATGAACGATATAATCTCCCCATACTTATTGCAGGATTTATTTTTTACCTGAAGAATATGCACAATAAACACTGTAATCCATCCAGCAAAAGAAAGCCACTTAAATATTTCCATCAACTCTTCAAATTTTTTTTTACCGGAGATGGCTGGGTTTGCACATAATTGGTTATACATAAATTGGCTAGGTAAGGGAGCCAGTTATAAAGTGCCAATCCGAAAGGAGTATATATGGATACATTACATTTTATAAACATTGGCCTGGGTAATATTGTGGCTGCAAACAGGACTGTTGCTATTATAAGTCCAGAATCGGCACCTGCAAAAAGAATAGTTCAAGAAGCCCGTGAAAACGATGCTTTAATAGATGCTACAAAAGGAAGGAAGGCCAGGGCGATAATCGTTACTGATAGCGGGCAGATAGTGCTTTCTATACTGCAGCCCGAAACGGTTAAAGAGAGGCTATAGTTAGTTGTTGTAGGAGATCAATTACTTTTCTGTAGAAATTGCCGTTTAATTATCCGTACCAGTCGGCATATGAAAAAAGCTTAACCTGAGTCAGCAATTAACCGTAGATTTAGAAGATGCCTATGGTAAAGATTTGCGGGGCTTGTTTAAGTATGCAAAATTTTAGGTGGCAATAATTATAAGTGCTAAAAGAGTAGAGAATTGGTGACAATCGTGTTCCAATATAGAAAATTTTACCTAGATTCCTTACCCCAAATGATCAAAAAAGGATTCTTTTATCTTACGTGGAATATAAATACAATTAAAGATGTATCAGGGTATAAAATACAATGAGGCCAGAATACTAAAATGGCAGAATAAAATTGATACCCTGATGAGAATGTGACAATAGGGGCGGAGCAAATTGTCACACTTGGTAGTAAACAGGAAGGAGAATGAACATGAGACCTGAGTTTAGGGGGAATTAAAATGGCAAAACTTAAATCAGAAGACTCTAAAGATACTTCGCATGAAGATTCATTCAGTTATACCAGGTTGGATAAAACTTTTATCAGTCGTGGAGATGCTCTAAAGGCCTGGTTGTATTTGCCGGAAGGCATTATAAAGCCTCCTGTAGTAGTTATGGCGCACGGGTTCGGCGGTCAGCGCTGGATGCGCCTGCCTGCCTACGCAGAACACTTTGCCTCTAAGGGTATGGCTGTTTTTCTTTTCGATTACCGCGGTTTCAACGACAGTGAAGGCGAACCGCGTAACTATGTTAATCCGGCACGACATCTTCAGGACTGGGATGCGGCTATCGCATACGTAAAGAAACTGGATATCATCGATGCTCAGCGTATGGCACTGTGGGGTACTTCATTCAGCGGAGGCCATGTAATCGTAAAAGCGGCAGAAAATCCCGGGATTAAAGCCGTTATATCCCAGGTTCCCTTTACAGACGGCATATCGACATTGTTACACTATATCAGGACAGATCCCATCTTTGCTGTTAAAGGATTTTATCATGGAACGATGGATATACTTTATTCACTTTTTACGAAAAAGCGCCACAACGTACGTATCGGGGGAAGGCCCGGTGAGCCTTTTGCCATGATGAGCCAACCTGATAACATGGACGGACTGCTCAGTCTTCTGGAAATGGAAGAAGAAGAATTTGAAGAAGAAAATTTCTGCCCCGCAAATATTGCTATTATTCTGGGACTTTACAGACCCCTGAGTTATGCAAAAAAAGTAAGCTGCCCGACACTGATTATCGGTGCTGAAAAAGATAGCCTCTTCCCGCCGGATGGTCCGAAAAAAATGGCGGACATGATGAAAAATGCACGCTATATCAGTTTACCTTTGAAACATTTCGATCCCTATGTGGGAGAAACATTTGAAGAGCTGGTGCAGGAAATGAGTGCTTTTTTAAAAACTTATTTAAAGTAAGTGCCGTAGCAGGGGGACGGGGTACCTGCTACATGTATGTAGCAAGGGGCCTGTTACTACAGCAGAAAAAGCAATGTAACAGCTACCCCGTCCCCCTGCTACTATGTAAGCATATAAAATGAAAGGCAGACATAGGTGAATGATAAAAAAAGGAAAGATGGTGGTTACCGGAGCCGGTTCCGGCCTGGGAAGATCAATTTCACTGGTTTTTGCCAGGGAGGGATGGGTTGTAGGTGCTGCCGATATTAATCTGGAAACGGCTGAAGAAACGGTTCGGCTGGTCAAAGAAACCGGAGGAAATGCCCTCTCTTGTTTCGTGGATGTCGTTGATCACACAAGTGTTGAAAAGATTACTGAATACTATTACGAAAAATGGGGCACTGTGGACCTCCTGGTAAACAATGCAGGTATTGCCAACGTGGGGATGTGCGGAGATGTAACACCTGATGCCTGGAAACAAATCATCGAGATCAATCAGCTTGGTATGATATACGGTTGCCACAACTTTATTCCCCGCATGAAAGAGCATACAGAACTGTCTTCATGAGGAAGGAATACGTACATGCCCAGCCGTTCCTCTACACCATAGGGCAAGCGCACCGACTGGAACTTACCTTCCTTCTCTAAATAAGGGAATTCTTCTCCATAGTGATGCATGAAGGGCATATCAGTTACATCACCTGCCAGGGCGTGAAAAACATCTTCCCGGGTATCATCGGGGTCAAAGGGCTCGCTCCAATCCCCCTGGAAATAGACGGTATTGAGCAAGAACAAAGCTGTTTGCGGATCGATGGGATGCTCCACCATCTCGTCTATCAAGCCGTCGGTTTTATCTTTCACCCACTCATTGATAGTCTCCACCGCTGCCTCTTGGGCAAAGTCTAACTCCCCGGCAGAGGCATGGTAATAATCCATGTTGCGCTCCACAAAGTCAGGAGCAAATTCCATATCCTGGCGCATCCACAGAGAATTGGCTATATGCAAAACTACTTCCGGGGAGTGTTTCTCTCTGTCCGGCAAACCCAGTGCTCCCCAAGGTAATGATCTAGTATGTGCTAATCCTGATGGAACACCTTACAGAAACACAACCGTATCAAGCTGTTTTAGGTCGCTAATGAATAGTCACGGATATAGCATAAGGTTCCATGATTTGAGGCATAGCCATGCAACAATTTTGCTGCTGGAGAAAAACTGTCCGGTTAAGATGGTGTCTGAGAGATTGGGGCATTCCAGCACAGCGTTTACCATGGATGTTTATGTTAACGCACTTTCGTACAATCAGGATGACATATCAAAAGCAATGGAAGATATACTGGGTGACAATGATATCATTGATGTGGAACCAAGCAAGAAAGTGGATATGGAACCAGAAGATGTATTATTACCCGAAGAGGTTGTTAGAAATGACGATACAAGGTGATGAAAAAGTTTAGTAAAAGTGGAACTTAAGCTGGTAAATATTACCTTTGCTGGATGCCGAAAAATTTTTACCGGATAGCTAGAAAACAGGGCATACTCCACTAGAAAATGCCAATTACAACAGAGCAAAAGCCCACCACTTAAACTATATCAAATCGCCGTGGTGGGCTCTTGCCAGTCATTCCGAAGGTGGAAGTATCTTACATAAATGGCAGGGGAGACAGGACTCGAACCCGCAACCTTCGGCTTTGGAGTGGCGTTTTAAGTGATCCAGAAATCACATATATCACAGAAAGTCCTTTATATTAGGAAATTTGGCAAAAGAACCGTGCGTAATTTTTCAGATTTAGCAAATATCCCAGAAATTTTTTTACCAGGAAGAGTATTTTTTTTACCAGGCTATGACTCTTGTTTTTATATTGACGCTTAGTATGGTTTAAATTGATAAAAAATGAACAATTAAAGTAAAATATTCAGGATTGGTGTAACCTCTTGACCCCCTAAAAACCGGGGGAGGTTACGGAGAAAGAGCAAATAAAAGAATTATGAAGCAAATTAAAGATAATTGGCCCTAATCAAAATTTGCAATTTATGGCAAATTGGTGTAAAATCCCCTTCAAAGATAAAATTTTAATAGGTTACGAAAATTGGCTTTTAAAAAAACTGTGCCCCAGGCCTTGTAGAAGCCGACCGTAGAAATGGATGCCTCGATTAGTAGAGGATTGAAACAAACTTAACACTACTCAAATGGCAAATTTCAGAAAAAGTTATGAAGAATCATGTATAATTGAGCGGATTGATGATGCTATTTCTCTGGACTTAGATGTTTAGTAGCAACATAAATTAATGTTTAACTGAACCTGAAACACTCAATTTTTAAAAAAGAAGGTGTCTTATGTCTTTATTATCTTTAATGTCGTGGAACATGAACCAGCAACCCTCAAACTGGGAAACGGTTTTAGAATCTGCAGTAGATGTTGCTCTTTTGCAAGAAGCCAAACCACCTCCCTCATTACTGAGGGATAAGATTGATGCAGATTATGAAGGTATCTGGGGAAAATCTGAAATTGCTTGGGGCGCAGTAGTAGCAGGCTTATCCAGCCGCATTGATTTTGAACCGATTAAGACTAAAGCTGTAGGGGACAATAACCCGGAAGCTCTATCAGTGTCATATCCGGGAACTTTATCGGCAGCTTTTGTTCGCATTTTAGAGGCAGGCGAAGAATTTATAATAGCATCTTTATACGCTAAATGGGAGAGGCCGATACAACAAACTCAACCAAACTGGATATATGCGGATGCTTCAGTTCATCGGTTGATATCTGATCTCAGTGCTTTAATTGCCAGGCAAAATAATCATAAAATAATTGTAGCAGGCGATCTCAATATTCTTTACGGTTACGGAGAATACGGTATTGATTATTGGAAGAAACGTTACGATACCGTGTTTGACAGGATGAGTTCTTTAGGACTTCGTTTTATTGGTCCTCAGGCACCTGATGGGGGAGAACAGGCTTCACCCTGGCCGGACGAGTTGCCGCAAGATAGTCACAACGTGCCTACTTATCGCACAAACCGTGGAAGTAAAGAAAGACAGTTGGATTTCGTATTTGCATCGGAGAGCATTGCTGACCGATTGTCTGTCCGAGCAGCTAACAATATAGAGGAGTGGGGTCCCAGTGACCACTGTCGCATTTTTATCGATTTGAAGTATTAAAAAAGTATGTACTTATATTTTTTTTATTAGGACAGAACAGCTTTAACTTATTTCTGTTTTGTTTCAATCCCAATTAACAAGATCTTTAAAATGCTTGTTTAACAATTTTGGAGATATTCTTTTTAATACCTACACCTTACACGGGGTGCTTGTCAGACTATAAAGAAAATATGAACACAAACATAGAATTGCACAAAAACAGAGTAACCTGTTATACCCCTCAAAATGGGGGGAGGTTACGGAGAAAGAGCAAATAAAAGAAATATTGAGCAAATCAAATATAATTGGCCCTAATCAAAATTTGCAATTTATGGCAAATTGGTGTAAAATTCCTTTCAAAGATAAAATTTTAATAGGTTACGAAAATTGGCTTTTGAAAAAACTGTGCCCCAGGGCTTGTAGAAGCCGACCGTGGAAATGGATGCCTCGATTAGTAGAGGATTGAAACTATTAGTTTATATTTACTACTAACTGTGGTTCTCCACGTGGAAATGGATGCCTCGATTAGTAGAGGATTGAAACCTTTCGTCCTCGTCCATTCTCTCTACTTCTATTTCGGGTGGAAATGGATGCCTCGATTAGTAGAGGATTGAAACATTCCTATCCTCCATTGAGGAGGACTCTCTAAAGTGTGGAAATGGATGCCTCGATTAGTAGAGGATTGAAACAACATATAGATACAATGGGGGTATAGTTTGCTCCCCACTTGTGGAAATGGATGCCTCGATTAGTAGAGGATTGAAACAAGTCTTCTTGGGTAACCTCGTAAAGATCGCAATCGTGAAAATGGATGCCTCGATTAGTAGAGGATTGAAGCGCAGTGATACCGTCATATTCTAAGTACATGCCGGTAAAGGGGATGGTTCTTTTGCCTGCATACTTGTATATTAGGAGTTGTAGTCAATACTTAGACGCTCAGGAGAACTGAGCACAAATGGAACTTATCATGTAATTCTACGTGGAAATTAACTACAGTTGATTCCGAACAGGTGACATACGAGTGTCATCTGTTTTTTTTATGATTTTAATTAAAAAGGAAAAGGGAGTGGTAGCGGTTGGACGAAAGTTCAATTATTAAGATTCTAAGCGGCAGAAACTTGAGTGAGCTGCATTTTCTGCCGGAGCCGGAACTTCTGGAGATTCTGGAACTGGAAGATTGCAATATGGATGCCCCAGAAGTATTTTCCCGGCTGCCCAATCTCCGGG